>VHCZ01000070.1 GCA_016871535.1 Verrucomicrobiota bacterium | reverse complement strand
TCTTGTTCAATGCACCTGTCGGGCCATCGGTCATCGGCAATGATTCTGCCTCTCATCCGCCGCCATTGCCAAGTCAGCACTCTGAACCGGCTTTGGCTCCGGGTTCAGCAAAACTTGGAGCGACAGTCTTCTCTTGCTGAGATTCTCGTTCACACCATGCCTTTCGCGCAACCGTGCCAGCTCGGCCAGCGATGGCCCTGAGGTGCCCAAATCAGGTATCCCCAACCTTCGAACCCTCGTGCTGAACGCCTGCATCTCCGCCAGTCGCGGATGGTCCGCAGCCAGAAGGCGCTCCTTGAAGTACAGTAACTGTCCCTCGGCACTGTGGTCGAAAACCTGCACCCAGCGTGTCCGCAGGTTAACCTTGGTCCTGAAGCGTAGTTCCGGCAGCGGTTTACCTTCGAAGTCGTCGTAGGCCAGGAAAGTCACCTTGCCCGAGGCCTTGTGCAGTTTCACCACGTCCGCCTGCTGCACATCGCCGAAAAGCGCCGTGGCGCAACCCACGTAGGCGCGCAACACCGGCGGCAGTTCGATATTCAGCCAAATCCATTCTCCGGTCTCTTACCGCCGAAAGCATACGATGGAAAGCGCTTCAATGGAACTTTGAAGTCAAGCTGAGAGGATCGCGCATATCAAAAACATTCAAGTGATACGAGGAACCTGAGGAACAAGGTTCAATTCGACCGTCTCTGCACTCTTTCAGGAAAACATAGGGTCAGTCCCACATATTGACATTGCTTTGCTAGGCGCTTTTGGGCTTTTGGACCGATAAACGGTTCGACAAGCTCGCCCCCGTCCCCATCTGCAACCGGGCCGCAATCCACTTCAGCGTCATGGTCGTCTCCGCCCGCAGCTAATTATGAGATGTGACCCTGTTTTTGCCGGCGCCCTGCCGATTGGAAATCGGCGATACCGCAGATTGAAAATCTGCGCTACGGTTCTTCGGTCGATCTGTCGTCAATCCCACGGTCTGCACAGTACGTGGCCGAGTGGGATTGGTTCTACCGCATTTGCCCGATCGCAGTTCGCGCGCCGGTGGAGGACCGAACGACGCTGTATCCGCCATCGCGATCGAACCGTCCGGCATCGAATAGCTGCCGAACTACTTCTTCAAGGCCGCATCCACGAACTCGAACAACGCTTGTGTCGCGGGATCGTCCGGGAGGCCAAGATGGTCGTTGAGCTTGTTGTGGTTGGTTTCCTTGGCGCCGAAGACTTTGTTGGGAATGTCCGCGTCGCTCAACACAGCGCCAAGACGCCTCGCCTGCGCGGTGACGTCCGGATGATCGGCCACGTGCAGGATGAGAAACGGCGGGATGCCCTTGCCTTTCGCCACATGCGTGACCGCCGAATAGTCTCGATGCTTCGCCGGATCGTTGCCGAACTTCACGCGGTGCCCCAACTTCGGCATCGGCAGGCCATGCACGCGCAACCGCGTCTCGGCCGTCTCGATCATCGCCGGCACGTCATAGGTGTCGCCGTCCACCGGCACGCAGCCCTTGATAATGCCGAGCGAGAGTCCTTCCGCCTTCAGGTAACGATCGTCGATGCAAATCAAGGCGGCGAGTTGCGCGCCGGCGGAATGGCCCATAACGAGCAGCCGGTTCGGATCGCCGCCGTGCTCGGCAATGTGGTCATGCACCCAGCGCACGGACTTGGCGACGTCGCGGAAGATCGTGACCATCTCCACGTTGGGCAGCAGGCGGTAACCCGTCGAGACGAAGACAAATCCTTTGTCCGCGAAAACCTGCGGTTTGATCATGACGTTGGTCTTGTCGCCCGCCTGCCAGCCTCCGCCGTGAATCCAGAAAACCACGGGCAAATTTTTGGCGCCCGGCGGCGCGTAGATGTCCACCTTCTGCCGCGGATCGCCTGGCTCGGCGTAGGAGAGGTCATGCTTCGCGATAAGTTTGGAGTGCGTGGAGGTGGCCGTTTGTGCGTGGGCTTGCGCGAGACTGAGCAGGGCGAGGAACAGGATGACGTGCGCAGCAAAGTGTTGTTTCATGAGTTGAAATAGTGGAGTTGAGTGGTTGCGGAAGGGAAGGTTCGACTTACTGAGGAGACCGCAGGATAGGCGACAGTTCCTTCCCCCTCACCCCGGCCCTCTCCCCTGGGGAGAGGGAGAATCGTTTGCCGCACTCCGACAAGCTGAGCGTGGCGGATCGGTCGATACGCCGGCCCAGTTCCCTCTCCCTGAGGGAGCTGAGGGAGAGGGCCAGGGTGAGGGGGAACGCAGCGTCCAATAACCAAGCGCTGTAGCTTATCCCATGGACTGCACAGTATGCGGGCGAGCGGTCTCACTTCACGACGGGCCGCAGCGTCATGTTCCGAAAACTCGCGACGGTGTGGTCGCCCTGCAAATAGATCGGGCCGGGTTTGAATGGATCGGACCACAGTGCGCCGCCGGTGCAGCCCAGGATCGGTTTGTTGTCGATGATCTTCTTGCCATTGAGGACCACCGTGACGTGGCGGTCCACGAGCGTCACGTCCATCGTCTGCCATTCGCCGGCGGGTTTTTCGGCGGCCGCGCTGGGGGTGATGCGGCTGTAGATCGCGCCCATGTTGTGGGAATCCACGGGCCGGCCAAACGTGTCCGCGACCTGGATTTCGTAAATGCCGCGCAGATAAATGCCGCTGTTACCGCGCGGGGCGACATTCACTTCGAGCGTGAGATTGAAGTCCTCGAACTCCTGCTCCGTTCTCAGGTTGCCGTAGCTTTTGCGGGGCTGACCTTGTTCCTGGACCGGGTTGTTGCTCACCACACCGTCCTTGACGCTCCACCCGTTTGCGGCGCGCGGGTTGGTCAATTTCCAGCCGTCCAGGTTCTGGCCGTTGAAGAGCTTGATCGGCGCGCCCAATTTAACCTTCGACAAATCCGGCGGCGGCGGCGGCGGCGGCGTGCGTTTGCCCGTGAACTCCGCTTTGTCGAACTCCGGCTGGTTGGGCCGGCTCTTGACGGTCGTAAGCCTGAGATGGTCGCCGCCGATTTTGGCGGTGATGGTTTCGGTGGTGATGACGCCCGGTGTATTTCCGCGTCCGCCGCCGCTTCGCCGGATCAGCACGAGTGTGTCGCCGGCGAGCCTGGCCTCAGCAACCGGTAAAACGCTGCCGCCGCCCCAAAGCACGCTCGCCGAGAGGTTGCCCTGGCTTTCGGTCACGCCGAGCCAGCCGGCGGCCCCGCCCGGAATCGTCAAGGCCCAATGGCCCAGGAAGGGATTCGAGGATTCGGCCGCGCCGGCAAGGCGGGCCGCGATGAGCATGGCTCCGCAAAGAGCCGCGCCGCGTGGGAAAACGAGCCAAGTTTTCGTGGATTTCATCATAAGAGTCCTGAAGTGGTGAAGGTGAGCGTTACGATCCGACGTGATTGATCGATTTCACTGAGTTGGAACAGAATCCTCAAATCCAGCTCGGCACAAGTAAATTTTCTCCCCGGCTGCCCGCCTTGTTTGCTGTGGGTGCGATTAAAAATCTCGGTCAGCGACTCCGATTGACTTCCCTCTCTCCCCGCGAGGAACGAGTGGGGAGAAAGTTGGAGAGAGTTGGGATTGCCGACAGCAGCCCTCAGATCGGTGTACGGAGCAGAGAGGACTGAGAGGGCTGGCGCACTCCAAAACGTGTCGGTCCAAAGACAAGGTTTCTTGGATTGATCGACTTCACGGAACCTGATTCAGTGACATTCGCTAGGCCAACAGAACGCCTTCAATGCTATCGCGCGCAAAGATTACAACTGCGCTCTTGATCCTCGGATCGACCGCTTTTGGCGCAACCAACCCCGGCGCCATGCAGGTTGCGCTGGAACGCCGCTTCACCGAAACGGTGCGGCCCTTCCTCGAAACCCATTGCTTCGCGTGCCACGGAAAGGAGAAGCAAAAGGGCAAACTCGATCTGAGCGTGTATTCAAAGATGGACGCGGTGGCTCAAGACTATCGCCGCTGGGAAATCGTGCTCGAAAAGCTCAAGGCCGGGGAAATGCCGCCGGAGGATGCCCGACGCCAGCCGACGCCCGACCTCCGCCACGCGGTCATCGATTGGATCCAAGCATTGCGCAAATTCGAAGCGGATCGAAACGCCGGCGACCCCGGTCCCGTGCTGGCGCGCCGATTGAGCAACGCCGAGTATGACGACACGGTCCGCGATCTGACGGGGGTCGATATCCGGCCCACGCGCGAGTTCCCGGTCGATCCCGCCAACGAAGCCGGCTTCGACAACTCAGGCGAGTCGCTGGCGATGTCGCCGGCGCTGCTCAAGAAATATTTGGAAGCCGCTCGCGACGTGGCCGAACATGTCGTCTTGAAACCGCAAGGCTTCGTCTTCGCGCCGCACCCGGCGGTCACCGAGACGGATCGCGACAAGTATTGTGTGAAGCGGATCGTCGATTTTTATCGGCGCCAGCCCACGGACTACGCCGACTATTTCATGGCCGCGTGGCGCTACCAGAATCGCGCCGCGCTCGGCAAAGCGAATGCGACTCTGGATGAAGTCGCCCGTGAAGCCCGCATCAGCCCCAAATACCTCACGACGATTTGGTCCACCTTGACCGAAGCGCGAGAAGAGATCGGCCCGATTGCGGCCCTCCGACGGATGTGGCGCGAATTGTCCGCGGCAACGGGAAGCAAACCGGACGCGGTGCGCGGCGCTTGCGAGCGGATGCGCGACTTTGTCGTTCAGCTTCGCCAGAAGCTCAAACCCGAATTCAAAAACCTGACGTTGCGTGGCATTTCTTCGGGTTCGCAGCCGCTGGTGCTCTGGAAAGACCGCCAGTACGCGGCGAATCGGCTGCGTTATAACCGTGAGGCGCTCGAATCACGGAGCGAGTTGAAGCTTCCCGACATTGAACCTCCGAACGTCCCCCTCTCCCGTCCTGCGGGCACCCTCTCCCCCTCCAAAGGGGAGAGGGACGGGGTGAGGGGGTCCGCTCTTGCGGAGAGATTGGACCCCGGATCGGACGCCGGTTTCAAATTCCAGACGGCCGATTTCGGATTTGAGGTCGTTCGTTTCGTCGTTGCCGCGATGACGAATTCTCCCAATTCGCAAGCCGGCGCCTGGGATGAAAAGGGGGCCAACGTCAGGACAAATCACATCGTGATGTTCCACGGAGAAAACGCACTGCGCCCGCGTTTCGAAGCAGCCTTTGAGCGCTTTTGCCGCATCTTCCCTGACGCGTTCTATGTGTCGGAGCGTGGCCGGATTTTTCTCCAGAAGGATGAAGGCGACCGGGGCCGGCTCTTGAGCGCCGGGTTCCATTTGATGGTCGGTTATTTCCGGGATGACGCGCCGCTCTGCGAGTTGATTCTCGACGAACAGGACCGGGACGAGTTGGACGCGCTTTGGCAGGAACTCAACTTCGTCACCTTCGCGCCCATGCGGCAGTACAAGGATTTCATTTTCTTCGAGCGCGCCGAGCCGCCGAGGTTCGCCCAGGGCGCGGAATTCGACTTCGCGCGCTCCGAAGACAAGGACGCGACTTCGGAGGCCAAGATGAAGCAAATGGCGGAAACTTATCTGGCCAAGGCGCGGCGTGTGACCAACTCGGGCCCGGCCATCGAAGCGATCCAACACTACTTCGACAGCATTTCCGCCGACGTCCGCTGGGTGGAACAAGCCCGAAAGGCCGCGGAACCGAGTCATCTCGAAACGCTCCTGTCTTTTGCCCAGCGCGCTTATCGGCGCCCCCTCTCGGAAAGCGAGCGCGACGACCTTCTCGCCTACTATCGTTCGCTCCGCCAACAGGAAGGCCTGGACCACGAAGAAGCCGTCCGCGACGCCATCGTGAGCCTGCTGATGTCGCCGCACTTTCTCTACCGCGTCGATCTGGCTGAGGCAGGTGGTGATTCCAAACTTGGTAAGGACGGATGGGCTTCCCAAGCCCCGCCATCAGCTTCCCCAGAAGGGAGGTTCGCTTCGCGAAACGCGGACCACTCCGTCCCTGATCAAGCCCCGACGCGGCCACACACCGCCAGCGTGGACCGTCCTTCCAGGGATGAAATCAGAGACACGGTGGAACGCGTCCCTGCCGGATTCACGAAGGCGCATCCGTTATCGGACTACGCCCTGGCCAGCCGCCTGAGTTACTTCCTCTGGTCCAGCATGCCGGACGCCGAGTTGCTGGCCCGCGCGGCGGCGGGTGAATTGCGTCATTCGAAAGTTCTCGCGGCTCAGGCCCGGCGGATGCTGCGGGATGCTCGCATCCGGGGATTCGCCACGGAGTTCGGCGGCAACTGGCTCGACTTCCGCCGTTTTGAAGAACACAACGCCGTGGATCGCGAGCGCTTCCCAGCCTTCGACAACGAATTGCGCCGGGCGATGTTCGAGGAGCCGGTTCAATTCTTCGTCAACCTCATCCGCGAAGACCGCTCCGTCTTGGAATTCCTCTACGGCGACTACACGTTCGTGAACGCACTTCTCGCCCGGCATTACGGCATGCCGGTATCTGCGGCTGCGCCGGGCGAGTGGGTGCGCGTTGATGGCGCAAGCCGATACGCCCGCGGCGGCCTGCTGCCGATGTCGGTCTTTCTGACGAAGAATTCGCCCGGCCTGCGCACCAGCCCGGTCAAGCGCGGCTATTGGGTCGTGCGCCGTTTGCTCGGCGAATACATTCCACCGCCGCCGGTGACCGTTCCGGAACTGCCTGCTGACGAGGCAAAACTGGGAGACCTTTCTCTGCGCGAAATGCTGGCCCGGCACCGCGAAGATAAAAGTTGCGCGAGCTGCCACGAACATTTCGATTCGTTCGGGTTGGTCTTCGAAGGCTATGGACCGATTGGCGAGCGGCGGGCAAAAGACCTGGGCGGCCGGTCCGTGGACACGCGCGCGACATTTCCCAACGGAAGCGAAGGAAGCGGTCTCGATGGTTTGCGAAGTTATCTGCGGGCGCACCGGCAAGCGGACTTCCTGGACAACCTTTGCCGCAAGCTGCTAGCGTATGCGCTGGGCCGCACCGTGATGCTTTCGGACGACAACCTCATTCACCAGATGCACACTGGGCTCGCCGCGAACAACTACCGGTTCAGCGCGCTTGTCGAGAAGATCGTCGCCAGCCCGCAATTCTTGAACAAGCGACTGGCGGGTGAAGGAGAAACCACAGATGGACGCAGGGCGTCGTCGCCGCAATGAAAGTAATCAGCAGCCAGTGATCAGTAATCAGTTTTGAGCCATGAAGACCATGCGCAAATCCGTTGATTGGCCCTGTCAATCCCCGCAAACCTCCCGCCGCGCGTTCCTCCGCGGCGTCGGCGTGGCGATGGCGTTGCCCTGGCTGGAATCGATTCCGACTTGGGGTTCTGTGCCGGTGAAGGATGGAACGCCAGGGCCATTCCCCAAACGCTTCGCCGCCCTGTTCATGGGCAACGGCATCAACCCGAAACATTGGTGGGCGAAGGGGGCGGGCGCGGAAATGGAGTTGAGCAAAAGCCTGGAACCGATGGCGCCGCTGAAGACGAAGCTGAACGTCATCAACGGCCTGTTCAATAAGCACGCCACCGGCGTGGGCATTCATCCGGGGCAGACGGGCAACATTCTGTCCGGCGCGTCACTGCAAAAGGGCGCTGTGCTTCGGGGTGGCATCAGCATGGATCAAATGCTGGCCAATCGCCTCGGCCAGGAGACGGTCCAGCCCAGCATGGTCCTGGGATGCGAGCAGCCGATCACCGGTTACCACGAGACGAATTTTTCGATGGCCTACAGCTCGCACATCTCGTGGCAGAACGCGATGTCACCCGTGCCGATGGAAGTGTATCCTTCGCTGGCGTTCGACAGCCTTTTCGAGAATCGCGGCCATCGCCGGACGCAAAGCACTCTCGACCGCGTGAAGGAACAGGCCGCGAGCTTGAGCCGGAAGGTCAGTTCCAACGACAAAGCCAAGCTGGACGAGTATTTGACCAGCGTGCGCGAGGTCGAAACGCGCATTGAGCGGATGCGGGCCACGAAGGAAACCGCGAATGAAAAGGCCAAAGACCGCGGCCCCTCGGTGTTCACGATGAAGCGGCCCGATAACGGCCTTCCCGAAGACATCCGCGAGCACATGCGCTTGATGGGCGACATCATCGCGCTCGCCTTCCAGACCGACAAGACGCGGGTCGCGACGTTGTTGCTCTGCCGCGACCTCTCCGGCCTGTTCTATCCGTTCCTCGATGTGCGGACGGCGCATCACCCCGCTTCTCACGACGACCAATCCGAGGCTTACGAGCGCATCTCGCGTTACTACTGCAGCCAGCTCGCGTACCTGGCTGGCCGGCTCGATTCGATCCGCGAAGGCGATGGCACTTTGCTCGATCACTCCTGTTTGCTCTGGATTTCAAACATGTGGTCCGGCACCAAACACGACAACTCGAAGGTGCCCGTCCTTCTGGCCGGCGGGTTAGGCGGCACAATCGAAACGGGGCGTGTCCTGGACTACTCGAATCAAGGCGACGACCACCGCAAGCTTTGCAGCCTGTATCTCTCGCTCATGGACCGCATGGATGTGAAACTGGACCGTTTCGGCGACGCGGAGACGCGCCTGGCCGGTCTTTGAGTCCCATCGGCAAAGATGAGCAGTCCGAGTGCAGCCGGCCGGCGGTCAAAGAAGGCAAAGATTTGACCGCAGTCGTGGCTTGCCACAAGGAGTAGGTCCGGCAACAGTCTCTGAGGAAATATGATCAGCGCCGCGTTGCTCCGCCGATACTCTGCTCAACCCCACCCGTTCACTCTCCACCTCGCCGACGGGCGCAAGATACGCGTGCCCCATGGCGACCACATTTCAGTCCAGCCGGAGGGACGCGTGTTCTTGCTCTGGAAAGCCAAAGGAAACGTCGAGTTTATCAACTTGACGATGGTGACTTCGCTCCAGGGCCGTCAACTCCCGGACGAAGTCGCGAATTGAACGCGTCCCGCTTTCGCGCCTACGGCTCCGAGACGGCCGGGCGGTACAAGCGCGCCGACGCGCCCAGCGTCGTGTCCTCAATCCCGGCGTGGTGCGCGACGGCGGGGTAGAGAGGCGCATTGCCCGTCACCGCCAGAGGAATCCAGGAAAGCGGATCGGCCGGCTCATGCGTCCATTCCATACTTCATCCGCGTTACTGTGCAGACCGTGGGATTGACGACAGATCGACCGGAGAACCGTAGCGCAGATTTTCAATCTGATGTATCGCCGATTTCCAATCGGCAGGGCGCCGGCAAGTCCCAGCGGGCTCGGACTGGGAGACGCCCCGCAGAATACAATTCTGCGATACGGCAGAGTGCCACTCTGCGCTACGAGCTTTGTCGTCCATCCCGCGGACCAAGCAGTAATCCGCGTCCATCTGCGGTTTCTCCCTGAGATCGGCTTCTTCAAAAAGCCAGCGCCTTCTCCCGTGCGGCTCACGCACCATGAGTGGAAATCACGCCTCCGCGGTTTGTTGCTGTCTTCCAAACTCACTTCTTTGGCGCGGTTAGGCCGGGCGCGCTCGGGCCTGGCCTCGACTTCACGTCCGCCGTTTGGGAGCCGGTGAGGAGAGCGGCCTTCTCGGAAAGGCGCTCGGCGGTCAGGCCGCTGGGGTCGCAACCGACGGAGATCGCCGCGATCTTGCCGCCTTTCCCGATGAGGAAATTGCTCGGCATGGTTTTGGTGCGCCATACCTCCCAGCTCGCGCCCTGGCTGTCGACGGCGTAGAGCATGTCGAGTTTCTTTTCCTTCACGTAGGCTTCGACCTTGGCATCCGCCTCCTTGAACACAGCCAGGCTGACGAGCCCCTGGGCCTTGTAGGCTTTGTGCAACGCCTGGAAGTACGGCAGCTCCTGGTCGCAGCCCAGGCAACCGCAGGTCAGGCGGACAAGGACCGGTCCCTTGGCGCTGAGCTCAGCAAGGTTAATCTCCTTGCCGGTCGTGTCCTTGATGCGGAACTCGGGCGCGGGCTGGCCGACCTTGAGCGGTGGCACGGCGGATTTCACATCCGTATTCTTCGCAGACTCATCGGCCTGGACGAGGACCAGTGACAGGGCGGCGACGGCGCTGAGGAGGGATTTCATAATCGTTGCAGTTGATCGGCGTGAATTGATCGGATTTGGCTCGGGCGGTTGACGCGGACGGAGTATTGTTTGTCGTCCGGCTTAACGGAGCGAAGCTATTCCTCAACGCATCGGAGTCAAGCCGGTATTTGTGCGCCACGCCTGTTGGGGCCTGTTGGGGCACCTCCGTATGAGGACACGATGGGGAGCGCACGCGCCCTCGCGTGCTGGGGTCGGCGCCCTCGCCGACCACACCACTCGCAAGGAGCGGTCACCATTTGGTGACTGAGTTCTACAACGTTCCGACCGGCGAGGGCGCCGGTCGGAACACGCGAGGGCGCGTGTGCTCCCCAATTTCGACCGCATACTTACGCCCGAAATCGTCGCGCGCCGCGCTCCTTTGGTGGTGGCCACGCCGCGCTGGGCCCTATCGCCGATTTGCAATCGGCAGCGCTTCGGCGAGTTCCGGAACCTTGGAACTTGTCGAGCCCCTGCGGAATGCAATTCCGCGATACGGCAGATTGCAAATCTGCGCTACCGGGTCGCAGTGTCCGGCCTCATTCACGCCTCTTGCAGTCCGCAAATTCTGCTTGCGCTCCGCGCGTGCGGTGCGAAAGTCCATGCCTATTCGTAACCGAAGTCATAGTGCCGTCAGGGCCACCCCTCAAAACTTGATGCATTCATCGCAACCGGCGGAGGCGCATTGAGCCGCTTCCCCTCACGCTCCTTCCAACCTCGAGAACCGCAGCATCGCCGAAACGGAAAAATCCGCGCCCGCGAAGTCCGCGTGATCGACGACACCAAGCGACAACTCGGCATCATGTCTCTCTCCGAGGCCTTGCGCCTGGCCCAAAGCAAAGGCATGGACCTTATTGAGATTGCCCCCACCGCCACGCCGCCCGTTTGCCGTGTCGTGGATTACGGCAAATTCCGCTACGAGGAATCGAAGAAGGAGAAGGATTCCCGCAGCCGCCAGCCGGGCCACAAGATGAAGGAGCTGCAACTCAGCGCAGTGATCGATCCGCACGATTTCAGAGTGAAGCTGGCCCATGCCATTGAGTTCCTGTGCGACGACATCAAAGTGCGGGTCAAGCTGCGTTTCAAGGGACGCCAGAAAGCGCACAAGGAATACGGCTTCGAAGTCGTGAACCGATTTGTTCGCGAGGCGGCGGCCTACGGTCGCGCGGATTCTCCGCCCAAAATGCTTGGGGACCGGGATTTGAATGTCCTTCTGACTCCGCTGCCGCGTGACAAGCGCGGGAAGATGCCCTCGAAAGCGCCGGCGCCAGCGCCAGAACCCGCTGTTTCCAACCTGGCTTCCAGTGTTTCCGACTTGCCACCAAGCGATCCCGATCCTGCTCACAGCGCTTTCGATGCGCCACCCGCGTCCCCTGGTTGATTGAAGAAGCCGATCTCTGGAGAAACCGCAGATGAACGCAGGTCAACGCGGATGAATTGGAGTCCCGACGGTTTGCGCAAATGGCGAAACGCGCCTGACTCGCAACCCTTCCCATCTGCGGTTATCCGCGTTCATCTGCGGTTGAAGTCGAACTGGGGAAGAGGAACAGAGTCCACCTTCTCCGTGCGGTTGGCGCAGGAAGTGTGAAAATCACCCCCGTGGGCTTGTTCCTCACGCCTGCACCCGCATCCACCCGTAACGAATGTTATCCGGCTCGATGGCCAACGCGGCGTAGGTCTCCTTCATCTTCGACATGTTGTCCGCCTTCAACTGGCCAAACTCCAGAATCGTCTTCAGCTCCGAGGTCATGCGCGATTCGTAATTCTTCGGCACGGCTTTATACGAGGCGGGTCTGAGCGCGCGGATTCCGTAAAGCTTCGCGGAATTCAGACCCAGGATTTTCCGTTTGGCGCGCTCGGTGAGTTCGGGGTAGCCCCACTTCTTCCGCATCGCTTCGGGAATCTGGAACCGCCACAACGCTTCGATCTGCCATTGCGGCGAGCCGTACCAAACTGAGTCCGACCCGAACACAATGCGATCCTCGCCCAGGAATTTCATGAGCTGACCCAGGATGTGCGCCGCAATCGTTGGGAAGGTCACGACGGAGGACGCCCACGTCGTGCCGATCTCGGCGTAGCAATTCGGGAAAGGTTGCACGAGCTGCGCGTATTCAGTTGTCCAACTGATGTTCGGCACGCCGCCCCGCAACTTCTCGGCTTTCACGTCGTCGAGCGTGTCCGCCATGAAGAAATTCGGCTGGATGCACGCGTGGTAGGTGATGAAGTTGAGCTTCGGCCAATCGCGCGCCGCTTTCGGCATGTCACCCGGATGGCCGCGCAAAGGATCCGGCGGGCCGGGCGCCAGGCCTTTGTGAACGCAAATGTTGTTGAACCCCGGCTTCCGGCGCTTGAGCTTCTCGTAGTTTTTCTGAATCAACTCGAACGTCGGATACGCCACTTCCTGGTCGTCGTGCCGCCATTGCTTCATCAGGCTGTTCGGATCGGTATCGACTTTGGCGGCGTTGGAGATGTTGTAGCCTTTCCACGAATCGGGTTTGTATTTGTCGGTCTGCTCTTGGATCCACTCCAGGTTGCCTTTGCCGACATAGAGCAAGCCGTGGCACAGCATGCGCGTGGAACCGGAAATCTTGTTCACGAAATCGCGCGCCGCCGCGGTCTGGCCCGCCGTGAGCACCTCGCCCAGTTGCGCTTCCTGCGCGTTTTTCGGGGCGCGCCGCTGGCCTTCGATTTGCACGCCCGAAGCCGTGACGTTGCTCAGCAGGCCAATGGTGACCTGGCTGTCCAGATAAACGTCTTTGATGAATTGCGTGATGTGAGCGTAAGCGGGATCAATCGGCAGGCCGACCAGCGCCGGATTCCAAACGCTCCACGCCTGGCCCAGTTCATCAAGCTGCCCCTTTGGATTGAATGGATTCGATTTGACGGCCGGCGCGGAGGATGGTCCTTGCGCAATCGCGCGCAAACCGGCCGGCGACGGCCGGCTGCCGCGGACAAAGTGCAATTGATCGTCGAACACGAAAAGATCCCGGGGCGGCGCAGACGCAGCGAAGGCCGCCGGCTCGAACAACTCGACGAGGCTGACGTTGAAGAACCGTCCGAACACCTCATTCATCGCCAGCAACGAAGCGGCCATGCCGCCCGAACTGCGCAGAAACTGCCGCCGGCCAATGCCGAGCTTGCGGCTGGCTACGTCGGAGAGTTCTCTGAGCCGCGCTTCAACCTGCTTTTGTTTCTGGGTTTGCGGCACGGGCATGTACTCGCCGTTCGAGATCATGCGCGTGGGGATCGGCGAGCGCAGCGGCTCCGCGACGTCGGCGCGGGCGCATCGGGCAACTTGCTCCGCGTCGAGCAATCCGTGGTCCTCTTCCCAAACGCGGCCGGTTTCATTCCATTTTTGAGAAGGCATATTTTCTCCTGCGGTTGTGGGTTGGTGGTTGAAAGCGTGCTGATCGGGTCACGAGGGTTGCACCATAGCCGACAAGAAATGGTGGGCACAAGGAGAAACAAGAATCTCTCGATGGGGAGCGCACGCGCCCTCGCGTGCCCTGGTCGGCGCCTCGCCGACCAGGGTCCTCCATCCGAGAAAGCGATCGTTTGATGAGATGCTTCGCCGACGATCCGACCGGCGAGGGCGCCGGTTGGAACACGCGAGGGCGCGTGTGCTCCCCAACTCTGGTTGAACAAATTCACGCTGGCGGTCGTCGCGTGGTGTATGAAGCTTCAATTCGAATCGACCACGCAATTCTTGCCCGACTCTCGCCCATTTTGGATCATGCTCGCTTCCTTGGTTGGCGTTGGCCTCTTGCCATCCCCGATGGTTCGCGCGGCAGAGACGACCCCGCTCGCGCCAGCCGTTGTCATCGCGGAAGGCGCCGACTGGATTCCTCTCAAACCGGAACTCGAAATCGAACCCGGCTCGGCTCTGGACTTTTCCAAGATGGGCTTCGTGGACGCGCCCGCCGGAAAGCATGGCCGGGTCATCGCGCGCAGTGACGGCCAATTCGCCCGACACGCCGCGCCGGTTTTACGGCGTGAATCTTTGCTTTGGCGCGCATTACCTGTCGCACGCAGAATCGGACCGGCTGGCGGACCGGCTGGTGCGGCTCGGTTACAACGCGCTCCGCATTCATCATTACGAACGCGATCTCGTCCAGGGCCAATCCCCGACCACCAAACTCAATCCGCAAAAACTGGAGCAGTTCGATTATCTCATGGCCGCCCTGATCCAGCGCGGCATTTACCTGACCACAGATTTGTATGTGTCGCGCAGCGTGCCCTGGCGCGAAGTGGGCATCGATCGTGACGGCCAGATTCCGATGAACACTTTCAAAATCCTCGCGCCGGTTCACGCGGGAGCCTTCGAGAATTGGAAGCAGTTCACTCGCGCGCTGCTCGATCACACCAATCCCTACACGAAACGCCGTTACGCGGACGAACCGGCGCTGGCCTGGCTCGCGATGATCAACGAGGGCAATATTGGAAATTTTTACCGTGACCTCGTGACGTTCCCGGAATGGACCCGCGCCTGGAACCAATGACTCACTCGCCGTTACCCGGAGCGCAGCGCGCTCGCGGCCACCTGGGGAAAGGAACTCAAGGAAAGCGAAAACCCGGCTGAGAACACAGTGGCCTTGCCAGAGAATTTCCGCGACACAACTCTGCGGGCCCGCGATTGCATCGCCTTCCTTTCCGACACCGAGCGCGACATGGTGGAAGCCGTTCACGATCACCGAATACAATTACTCCGGGCCGGGCCGGTTTCGCGGCGTGGGCGGAATCCTCACCGGCGCGATGGGCGCGCTGCAAGGCTGGGCCGGCATCTGGCGATTCGCTTACAGCCACAGCCGCGGGGCGATGTTCACGCCGTCGCGGATCGGTTACTTCGATCTGGCCTCGGATCCGCTGAGTCAGGCCGCGGAACGCGCGTCGCTCTGTCTGTTCCTGCGGGGCGATCTTCAACCTGCGCCGCACAGTGTGGCGCTCATGATGACGGAGGCGGACCTGGCTCAGCCAGCTTCGCGTATTCCGAATCTTCACCCGCGCTGGCATTGGCTGGCCTGGGTTACGCGCGTCGGCACTCAAGTCGTGTCGGCGGCGGAGAAAGCTCCCACGCATACCGCCATCCTCCCCTTGGCCTGGCAAACTCCAGCGACGGCTTATCCTGCGAAAGCGGCCGTCGCTTTGAATCCTTACGCCGTTGAGGACGCGCCACTGTTTGCGAAGTTGAAGGATTTGGGTGTGGGCGGACCGTCCGGAGCGGCGGAGCCCGCGCAGAAATTCTTCATAAGCGAAACGGGCGAAATCACCATCGACGGCCGGCGTGACGTGCTGGTGCTCGACACCCCGCGCACCGCGGGCGGTTATGCGCCGGCGGGGACGAGCATTGAGGCCGGCCAAGGCGGCGTGCGCGTTCAAGTTGAAGGCCGCGACGCCACCGTTTGGGTGAGCGCCCTGGACGGAAAACCAATTCGACAAAGCCAACGGCTGCTCGTGACCCATTTGACAGATTTACAGAACTCTAACATCCGTTACGCCGAAGAAGCCCGCCAAACTTTGCGGGACTGGGGCCGGTTGCCGCATTTGGTCCGAGCTGGAAAAGCCGAAGTCTCAATTCGGCTGGAGCAGCCTGCTCAATACAAAGTGTGGGCCCTGGCGCCGAGTGGAAAGCGTCTGGCAGGCGTTCCGGCGTTACTCAGAGAGCGCGCCCTGGTCCTCAAAGCGGACGTTGCGGCCGATCCCGAAGCCGGCGCGCGCATGCTTTACGAAGTCTCGGCGCCGTGAGCGCTCTCAGCGCTTTCTTTCCTCCATACTGCTTGGTCCGCGGGATGGACGACAAAGCTCGTAGCGCAGAGTGGCGCTCTGCCGTATCGCAGAATTGTATTCTGCGGGGCGTCTCCCAGTCCGAGCCCGCTGGGACTTGCCGGCGCCCTGCCGATTGGAAATCTGCGCTACGGTTCTCCGGTCGATCTGTCGTCAATCCCACGGTCTGCACAATATACGCGCGACCGCTCGAATTGAGAAACCCGCCGATTGGGACATGGGTCGTCACAATCCGCCACGCCATCGTTGTCTTGGTCAGCGGCATTGGCGGTGCGCACACTGTGCTGCCAGAGCGCTTCCAGGGAAAGACCGCCCAGTTTGCGCTTCTCGAATTGCGAGAAGATTCCCACGGCCAGCACGAGGTGTTTAACCAGGTCAATGCCTATAAAGCTGATACGAAACTCATGTCACCTCATGTCAAAACACGCTTGAGCCGTCCAATTCTTCCCATGAACCGGACGGCAGGGCGAGCCTGTCCCCAGCGAGCCGAGTCGGACGTGTTCCAAGCACGTGGACCGGCTCGCCGGGACGGACTCGCCCTACCACTGATCGGTCATGGGCCGTGTGCATGCCGCCGTGGCCATCGGGAGCTTTCCGCGCATTCTTCTCGGAATTCCCGCGCGAATTCAGTAAGCACTCAGGCATGAATTCCGAGAGCGCGATTCCGTTTCGCCTTACGCCTTGCGAGCACAGCGCCATCATTGTGTTCTGCTGCCTTTTGGCCGTCTGCTCTAGCTGCTACCTACAGGCGCAAGCCCCTGCCGCTGGAGCGGTCAACACTGCCGCCGAATGGGTTCCACCGCTCAAGCCGGCTTCCGACGCCGGAGAGCGCGCCATCGCCCGGATGCGCGTGCCGGACGATCTCCAAATCCGGCTTTGGGCCGCCGAGCCAATGCTCGGCAACCCCAATGCCTTGCACCTCGACGAGAAGGGCCGCGTTTATGTCGCGGAGACTTACCGGTACGGCGGAGGCGGGGTCATCGACATCCGGTCCGCCCGAAGCTGGCTCGAAGAAGAACTCGCTTCCAGAACCGTGGAGGAACGGTTGCTCATTCCCTTGCGTCACGCGACCGAACGCGTGGGGCAGCAGGCGCTCTACGCGCGCGATTCCGAGCGCATCGTCCTGCTCGAAGACACTACGGGTGCTGGGAAGGCCGACAAATCAACCGTGTTCAGCACCGGCTACAACGGCGTGAAGGACGGCCTGGGCTCCGGCGTCTTCGCGTATCACGGCAGCGTTTATTACACGTGCATTCCCAGCCTCTATTTGCTCAAGGACACCAACGCCGACGGCAAGGCCGACGTGAAGCTCGAACTCCAATACGGCTACGGTGTCCGCTACGGATTCATTGGGCACGATTTGCACGGGATGGTTCTGGGCCCCGACGGCAGGCTTTATTTCAGCATGGGCGATCGCGGCGCGAACGTCACCAAGACGCCCGACGGCCGGCAGGTGGAAGCCGCGGAGTGCGGCGCGGTCTTCCGGTGCGACCTCGACGGAAAGAATCTCGAACTGTTCGCCACCGGTCTGCGCAATCCGCAGGAACTGCGCTTCGATCAATACGGGAATCTGTTCACAGGCGACAACAATCCCGATAAAGGCGATCCGGCCCGGTGGGTCTATGTCATCGAAGACGGCGACAGCGGCTGGCGCGTCGGCTACCAGCACGCCACGCGCATGGCCAACGGCGGTCCCTGGATGGCGGAGCAACTCTGGTCGCCCGCCGAGAACAACAACGCCGCGTACCTCGTCCCCAACGTGACACCGCTGTACGACGGACCGTCTGGGCTGGCCTATTATCCGGGCACGGGCTTGCCCGACCGATACGACGATCATTTTTTCCTGTGCGATTTCCGCGGCGCGTCCGGCACGAGCCGGATCAACAGCTTCGCGGTCAAACCCAAAGGCGCGACGTTCGAGTTGATCGACCTCAAGCCGTTCATGGAACGCATTTGTGTGACCGACTGCGATTTCGGGCCCGACGGCGCGCTTTACGTTGCGGATTGGATCGACGGCTGGGCACGCCCGATGGCCGGACGCATCTACAAAGTCTTCGCGCCAGCCCTGACCAATGACGCGCGCGTGCTTGAAACCAAAAGGCTGATCGCCGAAGGCATGGCGAATCGATCGCTCGGCGAATTGGGGAAATTACTGAACCACTCCGACCTGCGCGTGCGTCAGGAGGCCCAGTTCGCCTTGGCGGAGAAAGGCCCCGAGGGCGTGCCCGAACTCATGGCGGCCGCGCTGAAAGGAGAAAAGCTGGTTACCCGGCTCCACGGAATCTGGGGCCTGGGTCAATTGGCGCGAAAAATCCCATCGGCGTTGAAGCCGGTGTTGCCGCTCCTGACGAGCAAAGATCGGGAAATACGCTGCCAGGCGGCAAAGGTCCTCGGCGACGCTCGCGCGGCGGAAGCGTACGAGCTGTTGATCCAGTTGCTTTTCGATGCGCAACCGCGCGCGCGCTTCTTCGCCGCCCAGGCGCTCGGCAAACTTGGCCGCAAGGCGGCGGTCCCGGCTCTGTTCTCAGCTCTCAAAGACAACAACGACCAGGACTCCGTGCTCCGCTATGCGTGCGTCACGGCGCTGGCGAGATTGAGCGATCCCGTTTCGTTGACGGCCAAAGCCAAAGACGAATCGCGCGCCGTCCGTCTGGGCGCGGCGCTCGCCTTGCGTCGGTTGGCGCATCCCTCGATTGCCGTTTTTCTGAACGACACGGACGGCCAGGTCGTGCTGGAGGCCGCGCGGGCGATCAACGATTTGCCGATCGCCGAGGCGCTGCCGCAATTGGCCGCGCTGTTGAACAAGCCGCTGCCAGAAAGCGCTTCCAAGCCGGAGAAGGCGCCCTACACCGTTCGCGGCCCGCGTCCCATCGGCACACCGGCGGACTGGATTCTTTGGCGCGCGGTGAATGCGAATTTCCGTCTTGGGGCGCCGGAAGCGGCGAAGGCGTTGGCGACTTTCGCCGCCCGGAGCGATGCGCCCGAACGGGTGCGCATCGAGGCCCTGAACGATTTGGCCGAATGGGCGAAGCCAAACAATCTGGATCACATTACCACGCTCTATCGTCCGCTCACGCCGCGGGATCCCAAGCCCGCCCGCGACGCCGCCGCCGAAATTGTAAAAGCGATCATGGAAGAGGCTCCAAGTGCGGTCCAGGCTGCCGCCGCCAATTTGATGCGCACTTACGGACTGGGCGACTCGGAAACGTTGCTCGGGGCTCTGACCGATCGACGGGCGTCTCCGGAAGTTCGAGTGTCGGCGTTGAGCTCGCTGGCGGATCGCAAGGATCCACGCCTGTCCGACGCGCTTCAGACGGCTTTGAAGGATCGATCCGGGGTCGTCCGCGCCGAAGCCATTCATATTCTCGGAACCCAGCCGGGCGGCGCCGCTCAGATCGCGGGCTTGCTCGAGTCAGGTTCGGCAGGGGAAAAGCAGGCCGTGTTCGAGGCTCTCGGTAATTCCAAGGAAACCGAGGCCGTGGCTGTGCTCAGCCAGTGGATGGAGAAATTGCTGGCGAAGGAGGTGCCGATCGAATTGCAGGTCGAACTGCTCGAAGCCGCGGCCAGACATGCCGAATCGCCGCTCGGCGAGAAATTGAAGAAGTTCGAGGACGCGCGCGACCTGACCAGCCCGCTGGGCCGTTACGTCGAGGTGGTGTCGGGCGGTGATGCCGCCAATGGCCGCAAGATTTTCCGGGAGCGCACGGACGTTGCGTGCCTGCGCTGCCACGTGGCGCAAGGCGAAGGCGGCACGGTCGGACCGCCGCTCGACGGCATCGGTTCCAAGCAAAGCCGGGAATACCTTCTCGAATCGATCGTGGCCCCCAACGCGAAGATCGCGCCCGGTTTTGAAACGCTGATTGTCGAGACCACCGAAGGCCGCTTGCGCAGCGGCGTGTTCAAAAGCGAGGACGCAAAGGGGTTGGTGTTGGTCCAGACCGACGCCGACCTGGACGCCAGCGAGCGCTTCCTGGCGATTCCGAAGGACCAAATCAAAGCGCGCGAACGCGGTCCGTCGGCCATGCCCGAGGGCCTGGTGTTGGCGCTGTCGAAACGCGAATTGCGCGACCTCATCGAGTTCCTGGCGAGCTTGAAGGACACGCCAGCGAAATAACGCGAGCGGCGCGTGCGAGAGGTTCAGCCAGTTCCAATGGGGAGCCCACGAACCACACGAAACACCCGAAAGGATGGGACAGAGTTTACCGAAAAGTAGCCACAGGTGTCGTCGAACCTCCCTCGTATTCGTGTGTTTAGTGTGTTTCGTGGGCCCCACCTGAAGGCCTCCCCGTGGCCTTGAGCAACTCAACACAAGCCGCCGCCACCTCCGCCGTGGGCACGCGTTGAATCATGGTTTCCTCGGATTCCTTTTGCGCCAGCCCCGCGGGCTTTACCACGCGGTGCGGCACTTGCCAGGGGCGCCATTGGCTCTCCGCGGAAGGGCCAAAGATGGCGACGGTCGGGCATTGGCACGCCGCGGCCAGATGCATGGCCGCGGTGTCGACGCCGACGAACAGCCGGGCGCGATAAAGCAGCCCGGCCAGTTGCGCCCACGACAACTCTCCCTGAGTGCTCAGCGCAGCGGGACCCAGCGCCTTCGCGATCGATCCAGCCAGCGCGATCTCCTCCGAATCCGGCCCGGAGCTGACCACGAGGCGCGGGATAAAGCGAAACAGTTCGCGTCCGAGTTCGATCCATTTCTCCTGCGTCCAACGTTTGCGAATCCAGCGCGTGCCTGGATGAATGACGGCGAAATCACGCAGCGCCTCAGCCGGAGACCACGGTTCCGTCCGTTCGCGCTCGAAGGCCAAGGGGGGAATTTCCGGCCCGAGAGGCAGGAACTCGTTCACCGTGTAAAAATCCTTCTCCACGCGATGGCCGTTCACCCAGACGTAGCGCGATTGAGCGTCAAATTTTGACCGCCACCACCAGGGGAGAGGTTTGAAAGCCACGTTCGCGCAGCGGGTCTTGGCGCCGCTCAACCAGGCCAGGAAACGGCCGCGGTCGCCGTCACTCAACTCGAATGAGTAGTCGAAGCGCTGCTGCCGCAACTCCCTCAAGACGCGGAGATCGCCCAGCCAGTTGAATGCGCCGCGCCGCTTTGCTTCCGGCTCGGCGGAAGTCAGAGTGCGGTCAATGCTCGAACAGCCCGCGAGAATGCCTTCGCCCCCCCGTCGAACCACGACCCAGATTTGCGCCTGCGGATATTCTGCCCGCACGGCGCTCAAGGTGGGCGTGAGCAAGAGCGAATCTCCGATGTGTTTCAGTTTGATGAAGAGCAAACGCATCGACGCGACGCGCGATGATACCTGGCAACCTCAGCTTCGAGAAGCCCGGGAGCAAAGCTGCCCGCGCTCCATTTACTGCTTGGTCCGCGGGATGGACGACAAAGCTCGTAGCGCAGAGTTGCACTCTGCCGTATCGCAGAATTGTATTCTGCGGGGTGTCTCCCAGTCCGAGCCCGCTGGGACTTGCCGGCGCCCTGCCGATTGGAAATCTGCGCTACGGTTCTCCGGTCGATCTGTCGTCAATCCCACGGTCTGCACAGTAGAGTGCGCGCGATTGAGTTTGGAATCGGCCGGTCAATCCGGTAAGCACAGCGCCGTGGAAGTTGCCGGAATGTTCAATGTTCAAGCCTCGGAGCGCTGGAGCGTCGCAGCGATGAGCTTGTGCCGCCGGCGGCCCAATGCACTGAAATGACCGAGCGCTCTTCACGCGCGCGATGAGCACGGAACGCATCTATCAGGCGGTCCTCGACGTGGCGGCGGCCCACGGCGGGCAATTCCTCCGCCACCTGGACGTGGGCGCGGGCCGTGGCCAGTTGATCGAACTCGTCCGCGCCCGGTTCCAGACTCAATCGTGCGCTTGCGATTACACGGACGCGCTCATGAAGTTGCCGGGACAAAAAGTGGACGTCGCCAATCTGAATCACGAGCCGCTGCCGTACGCCGACGCCAGTTTCGATTTGCTCACCGCCACCGAAGTCATCGAACACCTGGAGCATTACCGCGAGACGTTGCGGGAGTTTTTCCGCGTGCTCCAGCCGGGCGGTCTCTGTATCGTCACCACGCCCAACGTGCTCAATGTGAACTCGCGCTTGCGTTTCCTCTGGTTCGGCTTTGCCAATTTGTTCGGACCGTTGCCGGTCCGCCACAGCGCGCTTTACTCCACCGGCGGCCACATCAATCCCGTGTCTTACTTCTACGTCGCGCACGCGTTGCTCGACGCAGGCTTCGAATCGGTGTCCGCGACCGTGGACAAATACCAGCGCTCCTCGCTCGCCAAATTGGTTTTGCTTTGGCCGCTGATCAAGATTTTCGGCGCCTGGGCGTGGCGCAAAGAAACCCGCCGGTTTCGCACGATCGACCCAGACAACGCGCCCTACGTCCATGCGATCAATTCCCTGCCTCTCTTGCTGGGGCGCACCATCGTCGTGGCCGTGCGCAAGCCGCTCACTTCAACCCTCCACGACACGTCTGTATGAAGAAGGAATTGGGGAGCACACGCGCCCCCGCGTGTTCCGACCGGCGCCTCGCCGGTCGGACGTCGGAGAAACCGGCTCATCATGCGACGGCTTTTCCGGACGGAGGAATGCGGCCGGCGGGGGCGCCGACCACGGCACGCGAGGGCGCGTGCGCTCCCCATCGCTCCGCTTGAAGTCTGAGGAAGACAAACGCCATGCAGGATCGCTCCAAAGAACAGGTCGCGGCGTTTTATGAAGAACATCAAAAGCGCGGCAAGTACGACTACCTCTACGGCGACGCGGCGCGCAAGGATTTGCTCGTGCGGTTGATTGGCCTGGGCAAAACGATCCTCGAAATCGGCTGCCGGGCGGGCAATCTCACGCAGCATTACATGACGGGCAATCAGGTCACCGGCCTCGATGTCGATCGCCAGGCGCTCGGGCTGTTCGAACAACGCCTCGGCCTGAAAGGCCATTGGGTGGATGTGGATGCCGAGCCGCTTCCGTTTGCGCCGGACGTGTTCGATGTGGTGGTGTTTTCCGAAGTGATGGAACACGTGCGGTTCCCGCAACGCGTGCTGGCTGAAATTGCTCGCGTGCTCAAGCCGGACGGACGGTTGGTCGGCTCGGTGCCAAACAGCTTCAGATTGCGAAACCGCCTGCGCTTTCTCTTTGGCCGGCCTTTCGAGACCGATCCATCCCACTTGCGATCCTACTCGCATGAGCTGCTGCGGAAGGAATTGTCCACGCACTTCGACCGGGTCGAAATCCATCCCGTGTCCGGACATCTCCTGGGCGGCGGACGAACTGGAATTCCGGTTTACCCCTGGCTCCCGTATCGCGTGCGGACTTTGTTTGCGCTGGATTTGGTGTTTTTCGGAATGCCGAGTTCGCCATGAAGCTTGCGTTGATCCGACGCCACTTTTCCGCCACGGGCGGGGCCGAGCTTTATTTGCAGCGGCTGTTGGCCGCCCTGGCGAAAGCGGGGCACGAATTGCATTTGTTCACGGAAAGCTGGTCGAACGCGCCCCAAGGCGTCATCGTTCACTCGATAGCTCCAGCCGGGTCCCGAGCGGAGCGTCCCCGCCAGTTCGCTGAAGCCGTTCGAATCGAAGCGGCGCGGGAGGCCTTCGGGTGCATCTTCAGTCTGGATCGGACGCTGAAACAGGATGTTTATCGCGCCGGCGATGGCGTGCACCGCGTTTGGCTGGAGCGCCGCCGCCAATTCGCGCCGTGGTGGCGGAAACCTTTCCTGGGTCGAAGCGCGTTCCATAAAACCATGTTGGAACTGGAAGCGGCAACTTTCAGCCCGGAGAATACGCGCCATGTCATCGCCAATTCTGAAATGGTCAAGCGCGAGGTTCTGGACCGCTTTCGCTTCCCGGCGGAACGCATTCATCTCGTCCGCAACGGCGTGGATGTTGCCCGATTCCAAAGCGGCGACCGCTCCGCCACGCGGGCTAAGTTCGGCGTCACGGCCGACGATTTCCTGCTTCTCTTCGTCGGCTCGGGTTGGGAACGAAAAGGGCTGGTCTTTCTTCTGGAAGCCATGGCTTGTTGTCTGAAGCACCCGCCCGGCTGGCTCCGTCACTTTCAAAGCGGACTCGAACGGTCCCGGTCCGCGTCGCCGTCCGCAGTTCCGCCCG
>VHCZ01000069.1 GCA_016871535.1 Verrucomicrobiota bacterium | reverse complement strand
ACATCAAGGCGGAGGTGAACGAGAGGTTGAAGTATTACGCTGTCTCCCGGCAAATGGTGCTCTTCGCCGTCGAACGCCGCAAAGCCTGGCGCATGCTCCAGAGCAAAGCCGGCGTGACCAATAAGGATTACCTTGCCCAGAAGTCGCTTCTCAAGAAAGCGGACGAAGGCAAGATTCCGTTGGCCGACCTCAAGACCCGAACCCGCGAATTATTCGATGCAGAACTGGCCACTCTGAGCGCGCCTGCGCCCGCTGCGGCTCCGGCGAAGGCACAGGCATAGGCAAAAAATCGGAGTTCTCTCATTCTTTGCTCACGCGGCTTTGGTGCTCACCCGGTGTAGCAAGTTTTCCAGAAACTCCGCGACCTTGGCTTGCTGGTGCCGAGTCCCAGCGCAACCGGGTTGCGTTCCCAGGCTCCCAATTTGTGATGGAACAGCGAGGTTATCTCCTCCAATCTTTGGCCATGTTTGACCTTCGGCACTTCCTATCGGGTTTGATCCTGTTACCGGTATTCTTCGCTGCTGTTGCCGCGCCCGCGGATTTCACCGGCGTAGAGACCGATCCCGCCTCCGGTTTCTCGCGCGCGGTGATTGTGCCGCCGAAGGCTCTGGCCCACACGGCCCAATTCCTCCCGCTTAGCGACGCGGGCGAAATCGCGGGCCAGGGACACCCAGAGGTTCAAGCTGGCCGCGTGCTCGACAATCTTGCCGCCGCTTTGACGGAAGCGAAAACCAGCCTGGACCAATTGGTGAGGCTGAATGTTTATGCCCGTGATGCTGCGACTGCGGCGGCGGTCAGGCGCGTGCTGACGGAGCGTTTGCGGGGTCCGGTGAAGCCCGCGGTCACGTTTGTCACCGGACAAACGACCCATCCGGACGCGCTCGTGGCGATGGATGCGGTCGCCGTCACGACCATGACTTCGCCCCAAGTCGTGTATCAGCGCAGTGCAAAAATTTCCGGCATTGGAGGGACGCACGTCGCGGTGCTGCCCCTGGGCGGGCATGTCTATATCGCCGGCCAGGCCGAGCCCGGGACGCTGGCCGAGGCGACGCGCAAGACCATGGACAGCCTGCGCTCCACGCTGAAGTTTCTTGAGTTGGACTTCTCGCACGTCGTTTCCGTCAAGTCATTCATTCAGCCAATCGGAAGTGGGTTCGAGGCGCGGGCGGAGATTGTGAAACAGTTCGGCGGACAACCGGCGCCGCCGCTCGTGTTTGTCGAATGGACCATGACCAATCCCATCGAAATCGAGATGGTAGCGGCGGCGGGAGACGCGCCCAGGCAAGCGCAGGAACCCATCGAATACCTCACTCCGCCCGGCATGACCGCGTCGCCCATCTATAGCCGCGTGGCGCGTGTGAATCGCGGTGACTTGATTTACACGGGAGGGTTGTATGGACCGTCCGGCGCCAGCGGCGAAGGGCAGGTTCGCGACATTTTCGCGCAGTTAAAGACGCTCATGGAGAAAAGCGGCAGCGACTTCCGCCATATGGCGAAGGCGACTTACTACGTGAGCGACAACGACGCCAGCACGATGCTGAACAAGATTCGTCCCGGGTTCTACGACCCGAAGCGGCCTCCAGCGGCCTCGAAAGCCATGGTGCCCGGCGTGGGGTTAGAGGGGCGCAGCATCACGCTGGACATGATCGCAGTCCGGCGACCGGCGGCAAACGTTGCTCCTTGAGACGCGCGCAGCCCATTCGTCCCCGTCCTCGATTGGCCGCGATTTTATTCGAGAACGAACGAGGAACAACGATGCCGGCCTCGAAAGACCGGAGCAGGGCCATTGACAAAGCAGCGCAGAATTGAATTCTGCTGTATCCCAGATGGATTGTGCTACACTTGCGCCATAAGCATTATCCTCAAATTCGACGAGGACGCCCTGGCCAGTCTCCCCTTCGGGCCAGGGGAACGATTCAAGCAAGCGATAGGTATCGAGCCAGAAATGGATTTCCCATTCGTAATCTTGCGAGGAATTCATCCTTGCGATCAGGAATGCGTGGTGTTCACCCTCGGGATACTTTAGAAATTTGACACGGCTTTGGTGTTGTCCGGCAGCGGCACCTGAGCCTTGTGCAGGAGATAAGCGATCAGGTCGCGCGCTTGCTGGGGAGGCAAAGTCTCCAACAGACCTTCCGGCATCAGCGAAAGCGAAGAGTCCTCGAGGCGTTGAATTTCGCCGCGCTCAATCGTCAGAACTTCCGTGGCCGTCTTCAGCGTCAGCGTGCGCTCGGTCTTCGCGGCCACCAGGCCATTGAGCGCGCGGCCGTCTTTCAGATTCACGATGGACATGTGGAAGTCGGACGTCACGACGGCGCTGGGATCAAGGATATTTTCCAGCAGATAATCAAGGTTGTCGCGGCCTCCTCCCGTGAGGTCCGGCCCGATCTTTCCGCCCTCACTGTAAAGCGTGTGGCAGGAGGCGCACACGGTGTTGAAAACAGCGCGGCCCTGGCTTTTGTCCGCGCGCGCCAGCCCTTCCGCGGAGAGCCGAGTCTTCCACTCGGCGATGAGCTGGCGTTTGTCCGGGGCGGAGTCGCGCAACTCACCCCAAACTTGAGCCAGTCTTTGGTTCAACGTCGCGTCGTTCAGGCTGCGAATCTGCCGGGCGTGAAAGGCAGAAATGTCGGCCCGCGGAATCCTGCCTTCCGCCACCGCGTTCAAGAGCGCCGTGGCAAAGGTCTGACGCGACACCAACGCAGCCATAAGTTGCGGCCGCTCGGACGGATGGAACTGCCGGTAAGCTCGGACCAACCGGGCCCCGGCGGCTGCGTCGCCGAAGCTCGCCAGACCGCGCGCCGCGACGGGATTCAAAAAACGCACGTCGATCAACCGTTCGCAAATCTGGCGCAAGTCGGGCGGTCGATTGTTGATGAGCGTCTGGAGCGCGGCCTGGCGGGCCAGCATGTCGGCGTTGTCGTCGAGCGCGACCTGCTTCACTTCCTCGAGCGCTCGCCCATCGCCGAAGACGACGTTGAGTTCGCGCACGCGTTCGCGGAAGGCTGCATTCGCAGAGTCCGTCAGCTTCCTCGCGAGCGCGTCCCAGGCGGCTGGCTTCGGCGCTTTGTGCCAGCCAGTCAATGCTTCGGCCACGCCGTTGATGATGTCGGTCTGGAAGGTTTCGGGTTTCGATGCCGTGAGCTGAAGGAGTTTGTTCAAGAGCGCCGGATTCCTCTCGATGTCTTCGGCGAGGCGGCGGGCGATGAATTTCCGGGTGAGCGGGAGTTCGCACTTTGCGGCCAGGGCTGCGAGCGCACCTGGGTTAGCCTCGGCGACGGGAATCAACCCATACCAGATCAGCAGGGGCAAGTTGTGATCGGCCGCGTCTTCCTTTCGAGCGACAAGCGCGGCGGCAAGATCGCTTCGCTGAGTCACAGGCAAACGTTGCAGGGCCGAAGCCAGGGCAAGGCGAACGAGAGCGGAGGCCTCTGTTCGTGCCAGACGGGAAAAGGCCGAGACGACCTTTTGACTGGCTGGGACACCAATCCGAACTCGATCACCTTCTTCGTTGGCGCTGCGTTCCCCCTCACCCTGGCCCTCTCCCGCCGGGAGAGGGAATGCGGCACGCCGCCCCGGGAGGGGGTGTGAGGCACTCGATTTGTCGGAAGGCAGCGTTTGATTCTCCTTCTCCCCAGGGGAGAGGGCCGGGGTGAGGGGAAAGTTTGTGCGTGCTGCCGAAAAGGTCGGCCTCTGACTCAGCACGGTGTCGAGTGCCCAGGTGTCGGTAAGCAACCGAACCGCCCATGCGCGGACGTGCTCGTCGGAGTGGCGAAGCTGGCGTTCGAGGAAACGAGGCCACTCCACGCCGTCCGCGCTGATTACAGCGAGAGACCAAAGGGCCCGGAGCTTCACGACCAGCTCCGCTGGTTTCTCGAAGAGATCGCGCAATTCCTTCCTGGCTTGGCCGAGATCGGAGCCGGTCGCGGCGCGTGATGCGAGTTCGATTCGAGCCTGGCGGGAGAACCATTCATTCGGCTGCAGGTGCAGCTTGACCAACTGGCTCGCGCTGAGTTTCGAGAGGTCGCCGAAGGAAACGCGTTGGGAATCGCCGTAGGTGATTTTGTAGATTCGCCCGCTCTGTCGATGAACGCCGGTGCTTTCGTGGCATTCGCCCACGTCGCTCCAATCGAGCAAGAACACGCCGCCATCCGGGCCATAGCTGAGTTCCATGCCGCGCGCCCAGGGATCGCCCGCGATCAAGAAGTCCGTTCCGTGACGGCCGACGTAACCGGAGCCGCGGCGTTCGAGAATTTCCTGGTTCACGCGGTAACCGTGCATATTCCAGGTGAACAGGCGTCCCCGGTATTCCGCCGGCCAGTTGTCGCCGAGATAAATCATCATGCCGACGTGCGCGTGGCCGCCGCCGTAGGCGTCCGCCTTGCCGTCGCGCGACTTGCCCCAGCCGATCGCGGTGTCGAAGTGCCAATGGTCCGCGTGTTGGTCGATCATCGCATAGACGCGGGGATTCGGATCAATCGTGTGGGGCCGGACGTAATGCGCGCCGGCGAACTGATGCCAGAGATGGCCGTTGACGGTGTTGATGAAGAAGAGTTCGCCGTGCTCGTTCCAATCGTGGCCCCACGGATTCGTGGTGCCACAGCTCAAGGCCTCGAAGATTTTGCGTGCCGGATGATAGCGCCAAATCGTGCCGCGCATCGGAATGCGTTCGGCCGCGGTCGCGCCGGGGACGCCGATCTCGCCCGGACTGGACGCGCCGCACCGGCCATACAGCCAGCCGTCCGGCCCGAAGCGCAGGCCATTGGCGAAGTTGTGGTAATTCTCCGGTGGCGGGACAAACCCATCGAGCACGATCTCCGGCGCGCCGTCGGGCACGTCGTCGCGATTGCGGTCCGGAATGAACAGTAATTGCGGCGGACACATCGCCCACACCCCGCCGCGGCCGACTTCGATGCTCGTGAGCATTTGCACTTCGTCGGTGAAAACCTTGCGCGTATCGAAATGTCCGTCGCCGTCCTGGTCCTCGAAGACGAGGATGCGGTCGCGCAGGCGGAGGTCGAACTTCTGGGTGCGCTCCGCGTAAGTGTAATTTTCCGCGATCCACAGCCGTCCGCGCGAGTCCCAGGCCATTGCGATGGGATTCTGCACGTCCGGTTCGGCGGCGAAGACGGTCGCCTTGAAACCCGGCGGCAGCTTCATCTTCGCGGCGGCTTCGGCGGGAGGGAGAGGCAGGGATTTGTCCGGTTCCGAGTTGTAGGGAAGCGGGAACTCCGAGGCACTCAGGTTCAGAACCGCCAAAAGCAGCAGAAAGATTCTCATGGCTCGACGCATTTCGATTTCAAGCGCGGAAGAGATTTGGTGCTCCCAGTTTCGCGAATGAAACCAAGCGGTTCCAGCCAAAGTTTCCGCAGAAGCCCAGAAGGCCATCAAGGCCTTTGACAATAGAAGTCCTCTAATGCATACTTGGTTCATGGCACATACCATTACGAATCCACAGAAGAAACTGATTCAGGAACTTCTCAAAGTCGGCCGGTGGAACAACGAGAGCGAGATTATCCGTTACGGGCTGCATCTGGTTGCGAAGGAGGTTGAGACCGAACAGACGCGGAGCTTGGAGCCGTACGCAGCAGGAGTACTGGCGCGTGCCTACCGCCGACTAACACTCCGGGAGCGGCAAGAGCACCAAACCATGGAGCGAGCATCAGCCGGCCCGGCAAAAGGAGAACTCGAATGAACCCCTGGGAGGTGTGGCAGTGGGAGTTCCCGCACGGCTCGCATCCAGCGGTCATCGTGTCGCCTGAAGATCGGTGCGCAAACTCGGCCATCGAGACTGTGAACGTTGCGGGCTGCTCAACTCAGAGATCTCGGCGGAGCCCGGATGTCCACGAAGTGCTGCTCGACCAGGAAGATGGTCTGGACTGGGAGACACTCTGCCGCTGCGATGTGCTGTTTCTGGCGAAGAAGACGGATCTCACACGACGGCGTGGAACGCTAACCTTTGAGCGTCGGCGGCAATTGGGTCAAAAAATCATCCGGCTGTTTGGGCTGTGGATGGGATAGAATGGTGTCCGTGCTTCCAGGATGATCAGCACAAATCTGCTGCCGATGCTCGTTGCGCGATTTAGAGCGCTGACCAGTCTGAAGCCATCTTATGTTAAATGGTCGCATTTGTGCGCTAGTGGTGACAGTGGCGGTCTTCGTCGTTGTTGGCATCTGCGTCTGGTTGTGGCTTGATGGCGATCCCGTTTTCCAGGGCAAGCGTCTCAGTGAACATCTCAAGAGCTGTCAAGGCTGCGGACTTTCCTTTGGCGGCGGCAGCTACGGAGAATTGGTTACGGCGCCTGCTGTGACCGATAGATATCTCCCGCCTAGAATCCGACGTCCTTTCTGAGCTCCAACCGGAATCCTGGCCGTTACTGGCTCGGCTCTTAGAAGGCAAAGAATCGCGGATCAAACGCTGGTTCCGTTCCGTCTCTCAGAAACACAGAATCTTGGCGCGCCTCAATCGAGGCAAACCCACCGATGCGTTTGCCCAGCAGGTCGGGGCTCTGATGGCCTTTCGCCAACTCGGTTCGCGGGCCGCCCCGGCCATCCCGGCAGTTACGAAGCTTCTCAACCCGCACGAATTCCGATTCTGAAGCGAGCGGGAGCCCTTGGTGGCTGATGATGAGGAGCCAGAATCTTAGGATGAACATTTGGGCGCTTGGCGCCTACGGCCCGAAGGCTCGGTCTGCCCTTCCTGCTCTCTCGAACCTCCTGAGCTATCGAGATGCGAATGTGAAAACCGCGGCCAGAATCGCGAGCCAAAGGATCAATGGGGAGGGCAATTGGGTTGTCCCTTGATCCATGCCCCTTACCGCCACTTGGCCGTCGGCAGTCCCCCGGGTCAGTGGAATTCTCGTCACTCCTTTTCATTCGTGATGACGCCGTGAAGCAGCCCGCCATGATCTCCGCCCGTCCACGTTCCGGAGTAGGTCTTGTCGTAAATCATGACGCGGGCGGAATATTTGTTGCCGCCCGGGATGCCGACGTTGTCCACGATAATGACCGGCGTGTCGCCCGCCCACCGCACTTGCACGGGAATCGGCGCGACGACGTCCACCTTGCCGTATTGGATGCGGGCGCTGATGAGCCAGGTGCTGGCGGTGAGTTTGGTGACGCTCAGAATCGTGTATTTGTCCTCCTTGTCCGGGCCAGGCTGCCCGTCTTTGATCGAACACCAGCGCCCGCTGAGGGTCGCTTTGGTGAGTGTGGCCTTGAACCTGGCTTCCAATTCATCGGGGCCGGATTTCGCCTTTTCCGAACTGGGAGCCGGCGCCTCTTTGGGTTTCGCCTCCTGAGCGCAAGAAGATGGGCCGAGACTTGCGCCCAACACGATGGCGATTGCGGCCAGGAGTTTGGTGGTTTTCGTTTTCATGGGTTCCAGCTTGGTACGCAATCGGCGAAAGAGATTCAAATTCAAAAGGAATAGGATTGGCGTTTGGCGCTTCCTTTGCGTACCTATGAAGGAAGATGAAGAATGCTGGCTTGATCCTCCTGGCTCTTGCGCTGGCGTCGGTTGGTGGTTCAACCATTGCGGCCACGGATGCCGCGGCACTCAAAGGAGCGATTGCGAGCTTCGAGCGTCACGACTTTCCCGCAGCCGAGCGCCAGTTTCATCGCCTCCTGGCCGCGGATCCCGCCAACACGGAAGCCCGGCTGTATCTTGGACGAATCGCTCTCGAAGAGCACCGGCTCACCGAAGGCATCGATCATCTGGATCACGCGACGCGGCTCAATCCGACGAACGCCGTTTATTTTCTCTGGCTGGCGCGCGGATACGGTTTGCAGGCCCGAAATGCGGGCATTCCCACCGGCATCGGGCCGGCCTTGAAATCGCGCGCCGCGTTTGAAAAATCCGTTGCGCTTGATCCGGGCCTCATCGAGGCGCGCGAGGATTTGATCCAATTCCATCGCGAAGCGCCGGGCATCGTCGGCGGCAGCAGGCGGGCCGCTCGCGCTCATGCGATCGAAATCATGAAGCGCGAGCCGTACATCGGCGCGCTCATTCAGGGCGACCTTTTGATGGACGAAAGGAAGAATCGCGAAGCAGAGAGCGTTTATCGAGGGGCGGCGGAGTTGAAACCCGGCCAGGTGGACGCCTATTACCGGATCGGATTGCTTCACCTCAAACTCAAGGAATACGAGAAAGCTTTCTCGGCTTTCGAGAGAGTTCTCCAGATTGACATAAACGAAGTCGAAGCCTGCTTTTACATCGGCGAGGCAGGGGCGGTGTCCGGGCAACGTCTGCCGCGCGCCGCGGAAGCGCTCAAGGCTTACTTGAAGACCAGGCCGTGGTCCATTCTGCCGTCGCTGGCGGACGCGCACTTTCGGCTCGGCCAGGTTTATGAACGCCAGGAGAAACACGAACTGGCGCGCGCGGAGTTTCAGGCGGCGCTCAAACTGGAGCCGGGCCACAAGGAGGCCAAAGCGGCGTTCCGGAAATTGCGGTGACAGCGTCGCAGGCAGTATTTCAGGGATCAGTATGCAGTACGCAGTATTCAGTCGCGAGTTTTGAAGGGTACACCCGAAAGCTTTTGACCATTTGCCACGCGGACGTTAAACCATCCTGGCCCGCGCGAGTGTCAGTGTCCGTAGCGCAGATTTTGAACCGTGATGAATATTCCCGTGTATTTCCTCGCCAAGACGGAGCTGGAATTGATCTACGTCTGGAACAAAGCCACTCCGGAAGGCAAGGCGATCATCATCATCCTGATCACGTTTTCCATCGTCGCCTGGTCGATCATGGCGTCAAAGGCCGTGCAGATGCGCCGCGCCAGAAGGCTGAACCAATATTTCGATGCCGAGTTCCGCGTCCAACCCACCGTGCTGGCCATTTTCGACCGTCGAATTCAGGTGGACGGCTGCCCGCTCTTCGCCGTTTATCAGGAAGGCTGCATGGAACTGGACAGCCGCCTCAAAGCGGGCGATGTTGCGCGCAAGGTCAAGCAAGTCTCGCTCAAATCCATGGAACACGTGAAGCGAACGTTGGAACGCGCCGTGTCGCAGGAAGCCTTGAGGCTGGAGTCCGGGTTGATTCACCTGGCGCTGGCGGTAAGCGGCGCGCCCTTCCTGGGCCTGCTGGGCACGGTCTGGGGCGTCATGAGCGCCTTCAGCGACGTGGCGCTGCAAGGCCGCGCCGATCTGGCTGCGTTGGCGCCCGGAGTTTCTTCCGCGCTGGTCACTACGGTGGCAGGTCTGCTGGTGGCGATTCCCTCCATGTTCGGTTACAACTGGCTCGTGCACAATTTGCGGGCCATGACGGTCGAACTGGATAACTTCGCCCAGCTACTGGTGTCCAAAATGGAGGTCGAATTCCTCAAAGACGACGATGACAGCGGAACATGAATCCATCGAGGGAAATGCGGAGGCGCCGCGGGCGTGTTGTGTGTGGAATGCGAACACCTGAATCCTCCCGGCAAACAGGTCTGCGATGAATGCGAGGCGGAATTGTTCATGGACTGCCCGGCTTGCGGTCGCCGCAATGAACGGATTTACACGCGATGCCAGGCTTGCCGGCGCCCGTTGCACCGATCACGCTGGAGCCGGTGGCTGGAGAGAGTGATGGGCAAAGGGTTTTCGCTCGTGTCTGCGGTTTTTGTGATGGACATCCTGAATTTCGCGCGCTTCGCCAACGTCAGTCAGGCTGTGACCGAGCGTGTCGTGCCCTGGTGCTGAAGACCTCTATGCGGCGTTTCTCCCAACGTAATTCCCTGGTCACGCTGAGCGAGATCAATATCACGCCGCTCCTGGACCTGGCCTTTGTCCTCTTGATCATCTTCGTGATTATTTCCCCGTCCATCAAGTCGCAGCAGGACCACGGCATGGAACTCGACTTGCCGCAGGGCGGCGGGCCGGCGCCGAAAGTGGACGCCAGGGACCGCCGGGTCGTGGAGATCAATCGAGACGGCGCGATGATGCTCGACCGGCAACGGATGGTTCCCGAGCGCATCGAACAAGAGTTGGTCAATACGTTCCGCCGCAACCCGAATCTGGTAGTGCAGATTCGCGGCGACGGCATGGGGCGGCTTGCGGATTTCATGGACATCGTGGACCGTTGCCGACGCAACGGCATTTTCAAATTCCAGATCGACACGCAACCGCGAAAGAACTGATGAGCCGGCTGCAACAGAAATGTCTCGTCGCTTCGGCAGGCACGCACTTGGCGCTCCTGTCGCTGCTGTTCATTTCGCCGGCCTTCATTCCGTCCAAACAAGAGCCGGAGCTGCCGGTCGTTTACTTCCTGCCGGACAAACTGACGGACGATCTGTCCTACGGTGGCGGCTCGCCTACCGCCGTGGCGCCACCGGCCTCGGCGCAACAGACACCGCCTCCCGCGCCGCCGGTTCAGGCGCCTCAGGCGCAAGTCATCCCTCCGCGAGAGCCGGATCCAACCCCACCGGAGCCCAAGCCGGCCAAGAAACCCGAACCGGAACGCACACCGCCCAAACCGAAGCCAGATCTCACCCAGACACCGGCCACGAAGCCGCTGGAAAAACCCGCCACCAAACCCGCGAAACCAAAGCACGAAATCAAACCCACGTTCGACAAATCCGCGGACAGCGCCCGCGCGCTGGCGGAAGCGAAAGCCCGCGCCAAGGCCGAGGCCGACCAGAAGGCGGTGCAAGCGCGGTTGCTGGAGAAATGGAACCAGGTTGGGCGGAGTCTGAAGAACCTGTCTTCGGGGACGTCCGTAGAAATCCCCGGACCTGGCGGCGAATTCTTCTTTGCCAACTACAGGCAGTACGTGAAGAGCGTGTTCGAAAACGCGTGGCTTCCCCCGGACGACGTTAATGACGATTCTGTCGTGGTGAAAACCGAGGTTGTCATTCTGCGAGACGGGACGATCAGGTCGGCCCGCATCATCAGAAGATCCGGGATTCCTGCGCTCGATCAATCTGTAGAGCGAGCGCTGAGCTTGAAGGATCCTCTGCGTCCGTTTCCCGAAGGCACCAAAGACACCGAACGCACTTTCTATATCAACTTCAACCTCAAAGCCAAGAGATCCACCGGATGACATTTCAACCGACGAAATTGTGTGCATGCCGCGAAGAAGGCTTCGCGTTTCCCGCTTCTTTCAGTGGCTTCCGTCGTGGGAGGTCTAACGCTTCCTTCCCCCTCACCCCGCCCCTCTCCCTTGGGGAGACGGAGCATTCCTCCCCGCGCCGGAACAGGCCGGCGTGTTCCGATCGAGCTGGGATTGCAGCGGCAGAACCCTCTCCTTGGGGAGAGGGCAGGGTGAGGGAGAAGGGACTGGACGACGACAAGTTGGGACCGGATTTGCCGGACACACCGATCAGTTCCAGATTTCGAGATTCACGTTCTGGATTTTGGCGGCTCGTCCGCCGCACCGCCTGCCTTGCCGCGTTGCTTGTTTCGGCCGCCCATCGGTTTGTTTTCGCGCAACAGTCGCAACCAGCCATCGACATCGATAAGGAAGTTGATCGCTCCAAACTGATCCCGATCTCCTTGAGCGGCTTTTCGGGCGAAGTCCAGACCGTGCTGAGGTTCGATCTCGAAATCCAGGGCTTCGATATTGTCGCCGCAGACGTGGCCCAGTTCAACGTCACGGGCAGCAATGCCGGCGCCGTGGAAGGACGCGTCATCGACCGCATCCGGAAGACACCCATCCTTGGGAATCGTTACCAGGGCGGAACGCCCCGATCCCAGGCTCATGCGTTTGCCGACGACATCATTCAGAAAATAACCGGCAAACCGGGAATCTCCCGCGCCAAGATCGCTTTCATCAGCGAGAATGCACGGCGCCGGGAGATCCATGTTTCCGACTATGACGGCGCGAACGCGCATGCGGCCACCCAGGACAGCGTGGACGTGGTCACGCCCGCCTGGGCGCCCGGTGGCCGAAAGCTGTTTTATGCTTCGCGAAAGTCCGGTTACCTGGACATCTACTCGCACGACCTGATTTCCGGAGAACGGATCGTCGTCGCCAAGTATCCCGGATCAAACTTCAGTCCGGCCGTTTCGCCGGATAGCCGGCGCGTGGCGATGATTATCAGCAAGGACGGCAACCCTGAACTTTATGTCTCCAATGTCGATGGCACGAATGCCAGGCGATTAACGCAAACCGCGGCCGATGAATCCTCGCCTTGCTGGTCCCCGGACGGCCAAACGATCTGCGTCGTTTCGAGGATGGGTGGAGCGCCGGCGCTCTACAAAGTCCCGGCCTCGGGCGGGCCAATGACGAAGATTCGGACCGCAGGTGTCGGCAGCGTGACGGAGCCGGATTGGTCCCCGGATGGCAAATGGATCGCCTTTACGGCGCTCACGCGGCCTTTTCAAATTTGCCGTGTCCCGGCCCAGGGCGGAACCGTGGAGGTTCTTTGCGGGGGCGAGGACCCTTCCTGGGCAGCAAATTCGCGCACGATTGTCTTCACTGCGCGCTCTGGCGACCGCCGTGTCCTCTCTTTGCTTGACGCAGACACGAAACGGGTCAAAACTCTTGGCCAGTATTCGGGAAGCCGGTCGCAGCCCAGTTGGGCCAAATAACCCTCCCGCCGTTGAAGGAACAAAGATGAAACACACCAATTTTGTGAAGCTCTTGCTGATGAGCTTCATTCTGGCGTCCACCGCAATCGGATGTAAGAAGGTTCCCAAGTCCATCACACCCATCCCCGGTGCGAATCGGACTGGCCCGGGCGTTCCTTCGACCACTGACCCAACGGATCGTGGCCCTCGTCATCCTCCGAACACGGAAACGACTCCAACGACCCTCCCTAACGATCCGACCGGAAGCACACCGTTCGGATCCAGAATCGACAAAGGCGATTTCTGGGGCGACAAGGAGACCTACAAGGAAAGCACGGTTTACTTTGCTTTCGACAGCGCTCAAGTCCGCCCCGAGGACAAGTCGAAGATCGACGCTGTCGCCCAGCACCTCAAAGCCAACCCGACCTTCAAAGTCGAAGTCGAGGGCCACTGTGACGAGCGCGGCACGGAAGGATACAATCTTTCGTTGGGCGAACGCCGGGCGCTCTCCGTGCGGGAGTATCTGATCTCGGTTGGCGTTGGCGGAGATCGCGTCGGCACGATCACTTACGGCGAGAGCCAGCCCGCCGTCCAGGGCCACGACGAAACGGCCTGGGCGAAAAACCGCCGCGGTGAGTTCCTTCTGCTCAAGCCGAAGACCCAGTAAAGTGAACTTCGCGGTTCTTCGCTATTCTCAGTGGCTGGGTCGCGGATTTCGAATGTCCCCTTCCCCCTCACCCCAGCCCTCTCCCCTAGGGAGAGGGAGCATTGAACGCCGCATTTCGATGGGGCGCGCGCGTGAGGTTGCTCTCAGCGCGGAATGCCATTCCCCTCTCCCTGAGGGAGCGGGACAGGGTGAGGGGGAAGGGGACCTCAGATGCCAGGAAGCGGTTTTGCTGCTTTACGCCTTGTCGGTTCTGGCTTAGCTTCGGATAAATCTTAAAGACTTTTTATGAATGAGACCATGTTCGCGATGTTGAACGGTTGGGAAATCCTGCTGCTTCTGCTCCTGGCGCTGATTCTGTTCGGCGCCAAGAAATTGCCGGAATTGGCCCGAGGCCTGGGGCAAGGCATCCGCGAATTCAAGAAATCCACTCGGGAAGTTCAGGACGAATTGGAAAACGCGGTCAATCTGGACGCGCCCCCTCCTCCTCCGCCGCCCCGAAAATTGCCCCCCGACACTCAGCCTCGCTCGAACGAATCCGGCGACATCAACGAAGCAGTCCGCGAACGCGAAGAGCGCCGAGAAGGAACTTACACTGGCACAGCCAAACAGGGCTGAGCTTTCCGCAACTGAGTCCTTAGTCCTTCCCGCGCGGGTTTGGCCATGCCACAGGAACCCCAGGAGAACGCCTTTCCGTCCGAGGGGCAAGAATCTCCGACGCTTCAGAATTCGGACGACACGACGCAGGAACACGCTTCGGTCCCGGACGAACAGCCCCTCGCTCCCGCCTATTCGTCCACGGCCCACCACGAGTCCGAGCCGGGCCGTGAAGCGGTCGAGGAAGAGGAGGACGGAGGCGGCCCGGTCAAGTCCTTCCTCGAACATCTCGAAGATCTCCGCTGGACCATCATCAAAAGCGGCTCGGCGTTGATCATCGCAATGGTGGTTTGCCTGTGCGCTACCAAGCAGATCGTGGCGATTTTGACCTGGCCGATGGAACGCGCCGGGCTGGACCCGTCGAAGATTCTGCAGCTTTTCAATCCGCTGGGCGGCTTCCTGATTTCGCTGAAGATGGCGTTTTACACGGGGATGGTGATCGCGCTGCCGTTCATCCTTTATTTCCTAGGCGAATTCGTGGTGCCGGCGCTGAAGAAGAAGGAAAAGAAGTTCTTCTTCGTTGCGTTCACCATCGGGACCGGGTTCTTCGTTGTCGGCGTGGTGTTCTGCTATTTCATCTTGTTGCCCTTCTCCCTGAACGCGCTGGTCAACTACAACAAGTGGATCGGGTTCTCGACCGAAACCTGGCGCGCGGAAGAATTCTTCGATTTCGCGACCAAGTTTATGCTCGGCGTCGGATTCCTGTTCGAGGTCCCGGTGCTGCTGCTGTCATTGATCCGCCTGGAAATCATCAAGCATGAATTGCTCATCAAGGGCCGCTCTTACATGTTCGTGGTTAACTTTGCGCTGTGCGCCGTCCTGACGCCCGCGGACCTGCTCACGACTTTCATCATGGCCATCGCCCTTCAGCTCATTTACGAAGGCTGCATCCTCGTCTCGAAGTATTGGCAGCGGCAAAAGCGGCAGCGGTTGGAGACGGAGGCCGGACTGCGCACGCCCGGCTCCGACCAGCCGACGTCGATGGATTAGAAAGAGTTTGAACGAAATCGCGCTTTACAAGTCATCACCTCTGGATAACCTCGCAAAAATCAAATCGAACTATGCGCATCTCTTTCTCTTCCCTGGCGTCGCTCGCGGCTCTGGCTCTCATTGCCACGGGCTGCGCGGGGCCGGAACGCAAGCTGGGACGCGGCTTGCTCAACGTGACTGAATTCGCCCGGCTTGGCGAAATCCGCCGCTCCATGGAACAAACCGCGATCTGGGAAGGCACGGACAAGACCTACACCACGGGCTTCATCCGAGGGTTCAATCGCAGCCTGGCGCGCACGGCAGTCGGCGCTTACGAAATCGTCACGTTCCCGTTCCCGAAATACGACCCTCACTACTTGCCGGAATACCCGGTCTATCCGGACAGCTACACGCCTAAACTGATTGCGGATCCGATGTTCGGCATGGACAACGCCCTCGGCTTCAGCGGCGGGGATATCGCGCCGATGATTCCCGGCAGCCGCTTCCGGATTTTCGATTATTGATCGAACTGACCTCTCCAGCGCCAACACTTCCGTGTTGGCGCTTTTTTGTTTCATGACCCTGGAACGGACCTCGCCGTGCAAGATCAACTTCTTGCTGAACGTTCTCGGCCAGCGCGAGGACGGATTTCACGAACTCGAAACCGTCATGCATCCGGTTCCGGTGTTCGACACGTTGGAATTCGAGCGCAGCGCGTCCTCCGGCGTCGCGCTGACTTGCAGTCAGCCTGAGTTGCCGGTTGATTCGACCAATCTTGTTCACCGGGCGGCGACGGCCTTCCTGCACGCCGCTAAGATCAGCGATGGCCTGCGAATTCACATCGAGAAACGAATTCCTCTCGCGGCGGGACTCGGCGGCGGCAGCAGCAATGCCGCCCACACCTTGCTCGGCTTGAACGAACTGTTTGGCCGCCCGCTGGCCTCGGACCGTTTGATGCCATTGGCTGCAACACTTGGTTCTGACGTTCCGTTCTTTCTGCAAGCCGGCCCTGCGCTGGCCACCGGGCGCGGTGAACGCATTTCGGCATTGGGGCCGCTTCCTGCGCTGCGTGATGTGTTCGCTCTGCTGGTGTATCCGGGTTTTGGCATCCCAACCGCGTGGGCTTACCAGCAACTGGCCCGTTTCCCTGAGGCGGCGGCAGGCAAGCCGGGACGCGCGCAGGCACTGATCGACCGGCTGCAAACCTCCGATCTCTCCTCCGCCGCGCCGGCTTTCTACAACGCCCTGGAAGCTCCCGCGCTGAAGAAGTATCCGTTGCTTCAACTATTCCAGGAATTCCTGCGCGAGCATGGCGCGGTGGCAACGCTGATGTCCGGGAGCGGCTCGACCACGTTTGCGCTGGTCTTTGGCCAGCAAAACGCCGGTGAACTCGCCGACAGGTTCCGGGCGAAGTTTGGCGAAACGCACTGGCTCGCGACCGCGCAACTCAATTGAGTTTCGGGTTTCGAGTTTCAAGTTTCGAGTTCTTATTCAACTTGAAACAGGTTCACTTCAGATGGGATGGATTTAGCGGCTTGAGATCCCTCGGCACGAACAGCCCGTCCTTCCGGATCAATTCACCGTCGAACCACACTTCGCCGCCGCCCCATTCAGGCCGTTGAATCAAGACCATGTCCCAGTGCACGGCGGAGCGATTCCCGTTGTCGCAGTCCTCGTAGGCTTGTCCAGGGGTCAAATGGAGCGAGCCCGAGATCTTTTCGTCGAACAGAATGTCGCACATGGGATTGAGGATGTGCGGATTGAATCCCAGCGAGAATTCCCCCGTGTAACGCGCGCCGGGATCGGTGTCGAGAATCTCGTTGAGCCGTTTGCGGTTGTTGGCCTCGGCTTCAACGATGCGTCCGGCCTTGAACTCCAGCCGCACGTTCTCGAACCGCGTGCCGGAGTAAAGCGTGGGCGTGTTGAACTGAATGCAGCCGTTGATCGATTTCTTGACCGGGCAGCTAAAGACCTCGCCGTCCGGAATATTTCGGTCTCCCTTGCACATCTTCGCGCCGATGCCTTTGAGGCTGAAGGTGAGGTCCGTGTTTGGACCTTTGATGTGTACTCGATCCGCGCTTTTCATGCGCCGCTCCAGCGGGATCATGGCGCGCGCCATTTTCCGGTAATTCATCGCGCAGACGTCGAAATAGAAATCCTCGAACGCTTCCGTGCTCATGTTGGCGGCCTGGGCCATGCTTGGAGAAGGCCAGCGCAAGACGCACCAGCGGGTCTTGTTCACGCGATAATTCAAAACGGGGCGGAGGATTCTCGAATAGAGCGACATGCGGTCTCCCGTCACGTCGGAGGTTTCGTTCGCATTGGCGCTGCCCCGGATCGCGATGTAGGCCTGCACTCTTTTCATGCGACTCAGCTCGACGTCATGAACCAACTTCGCGTGGTGTTCGTCAGTGTCCCGGAGAACTTCCCGCGTGATGCGCGAGTGCCGGACTTCGATCAAAGGGATGGCGCCTGCGCTCCTGGCCGCGCGCATGAGTTCCACGGAGAACTCGTCCGGCACATCGATCATGTCGAGCAGGACGCGGTCGCCTTTCTTCAGAGCCGTGGAATATTCGACCAGCAACCGGGCCAATTTTTTATAGCGAGGATCTGTCATTTGGTTTTTTGGCGCTGGAAACTAAGGGAGAACGCCAGGCGGGTCGAGCACGAACGAGTCGGCGGAGAAACGCGATTGATTCCTTGGCGTCATTCCCCGGAGCGCCGGTCTCCGGCCCGGCGCGTTTGATTACGGATCGAAGTCAGGCTACTTCGACAACATCCGATGGGAATGGTTGGAGCGGATGCTGGAGCAGAGGATCGCGGATGGAGCCTTTCTCAACCTCGATTTAACGATGTAACGATTTAACTTTCGAGTCTCGGTTACCGCGGTGTCAACCTGCTCGTTCACGGCTCCGGCTCGATCAGCCCAGGCTCCGTCCCGATTTGAAGCGGCGGTTCGCCGGAAGGCGTCGCCGGACGCGCCGATTGGAGAAAGGCGATCAGGTCCGCCATTTCCTGCTGCGTAATTCGCTCCTCAAAACCTTCCGGCATCATCGATTTGCCCGTGCTGCTTAGCGCGGCGATGTTGGCTCGCAAAATCGTCTCCGACCGCCCCTCGCCTTGCCGCAGCGTGATGCTTGTCGCGGTCTGGGCAGCCAGCATGCCGCTGAAGGTGCGCCCTGCTTTGTCATCGACCACATACTGGATGGAGTTCGGTTGAACGTACTGATTCGGATCGAAGACGTGAACGAGCAGCGCTTCCGCGTCGCGCGAAGGCGAGGACGTGAGGTCCGGACCGATGGCATATCCGATCTCGCCAATCTTATGGCACGCCATGCACTCGCGGCGAAAGACCGCTTCACCGCGAACCGGATCGCGGCTCAGTTGCAACGCGGGCCGATAAGCGTCGATGATCTCTTGCCGGGATCGGCTCGGGCCGCCGCTCAAAAGTTGGAGGGCCAGTGCGCGGACGGATTCGTTTCGGTGGTGGAGCAATTGCTGCCGCCGGGCGGCATCGAGTTGAGCGAGACTGGCCTGCTCCTTTTGCACGGCCTGAAGAAAAACCAGAGTGCGTTCGTAGCGGGCGAGCATGGCTTCAACGACCGCCTCGCGGACTTTCGGCGAATACTCCCGCCATTTCGCCAGGAGAAGCGGCCCGATCTCTGCGGAAGAATAATCGGCCAACGCGCGCACGGCGGCGATTTGAACCGGTTCGGGCTGGCGCAGGTCCAGTAAACCCAGAAGCGTATCTCGCGACTCGGCGAACGCCAGACAGCCCAGCAATGAAATCGAAGAGGATCGATCAGCTTCGGTGCGCGTCGGATCCTTGGCGTCGCGGCGCAGACGGCGAGTGAGTTCCTGCAAATAACTGCGGCCGGCCTCGCTGAGGACGATCGCTGGATCCAGCCGGCCTTGGGCCTGTTTGAGTCCCTTCCCCAGCGCGGTGACCAGCCGATTGGCAATCCCGCCGGGACCGTGATCCTGAGTGAGGCTGGCGGCGCGTTCGAGCACGCGCGCAACCGAGTTGGTTTCTCTGCGAGCGCCTGCAACCAGGGCGAGTTGCTCCAGGAACTCCTGGCCGCCTGGAGCGTTCATGACGCTCTTGTCGTCGAGCAAGGGAACCAGCAGTTGGTCGGCGGCATCTTTGACGGAACTGAGCAAGGCGGTGCGAATCCACCGATCGTTCGCGGAGGATCGCGCGATTTCAGCGAGTGCGCTCCGGTCTCTTGGGTCGCTGGTTTGGCCCAAGGAAAACGCGAGCTGGAAGCGAACCCGCGCGTCGGGATCGTTGGCCAGGGCGAGTATCTTGTCCAGCAAGGCAGAGCTTTGCGCCAACCTTGATTCGCCCAGTCGAATCGTGTGCTCGCGAACGCGGGGAGATTCATCGGCCAATCCAATCAGAATGTCTTCCTCGCCGAGCGCGTTGAGTCCGCGCAAAGACCAGAGCGCATGAACGCGCGCCTGCGGGCTGGAGCTTTTCCGCAACACGCGGCGCAGGGGCTCAATCGCGGTTTGATCCTGGCGTTCGTAGATGAGCCGGTGCGCGGTGTCCCGCCACCAGCCGTGCGGACTCTCCAGCGCAGCCACCAGGTCAGGTGTGCTCGCCCGGCTTAAACGAGGCGAACCCGGATACCGGAAATTCGGCGGAGCCAGGCGATAGATGCGTCCGTGGTCGCGCCCGCTCCGCAAATCCAGGTGCTTCACCACATCGAGCGGAATGTGGATCGCTTCCAGAATTTCCCGGCTCATGTCGAGCACGTAAAGCGTGCCGTCGGGCGCGTTCACAAAATTGACCGGCCTGAACCAGGTGTCGGATGAACGGACGAACTCGGTCTTGGAGTCGGCGCGTTCAGACGTGAACGTTGCACCGTCCGGCTTGAGCCGGCGGCGGTGGATCAGATTATTCTGCGCGTCCCCGACAAATGCGTTGCCGTAGTATTCCGCTCCATACGCCCCACCACGGTAAATAGTGACGCCTGCCGCCGCATCTACTACGTGGTGGCTCGCTCCCGCAACGGTTGGCGGACGCGCTCCGTGCGCGATGCGCCGGCTCGAACGAATCTGGCGCCACCGCTCGATCGGGCTGATGCGAAAGATCGGCACGGGCGCAGGCGCGAGATTATGAATGGCGTTCGGGACCGGCAGGTACGGATTCCGGGCGAGGTAATGCCGCGGGAGAACTTCGTGGAGCAACGGCTGTGATTCGCTGCACAAGAATCGATTCCCCCAATCGTCGAACGTGTTGCCGAACTGCACCACGCCGCTGATCGGCTCAAACTGCTCGGTCACGGGATCGAACCGGAAATCCTGGCCATTGATTGAAATCGCTTCCGCGGAAGGCCGATCTCCCGGTCGGATAATGCCACCGTTGCCGGCGGTCGCTCCATAGATCTTGTGGTCGAGTCCCAGGATCAAATTGTTCAGCATGTTTTGCTGATTCTGCGTGCCGAAGCCGGTGAAAACTTTTCGCCGCACGTCAGCTCGGTTGTCGCCGTCGGTGTCCTTGAAGTACCAAATGTCCGGGGGCGCGGCGACGAACACGCCGCCTTTCCATGGCGCCACGCCGCCTGGCCACAAAAGCTGATCGGCGAACACGTGCGCTTCGTCGAATCTCCCATCGCCATCGGTGTCCTTCAAAAGCCGCACTGTGCCAAGCGGTGGTTGGCCGGGCCTGGGCTTGTACGGATAATCCCGCATCTCACACACGTAGAGGTTGCCATCTTCGTCGAAAGCCGCCGCGATCGGGTCATAAACGAGCGGCTCGCTCGCGACCAGTTCCATGCGAAAGCCGCCGACCGTTTCGAACGCCTGGAGCGCTTCCTCGATCGGCTTGGGCGGGACCGGCTTGAGAAACGCGCGCAACTCCTCCTCGCTGTGCGTGCGAAGTCCGGCGTCGTCGATCGCGGGCAAGTCGCGCGCCAGGTCCGAGGGATGGCCTTCGGAGAGCGCGCCTCGGGCTTCGCGAATTTTCATGAGAATATCCCGCGAGCGCTCAAAGTAATCCAGGACCCGCGCCTGCTCCTTGAACTTCCGCGCTTTGTGGGCCGCGATTTGCTTGTCGATCTGCTCGACGAACGCGTCCAGCGACGCCGCTTCGTAAGGCGCCTTGCCGTTGAGATAGACATAGACCGGATTGGAGTGCGATTCGGCGTCCGGCGTGCCGAGGCGCGACAACGAAAAGGCGCGGGCGGCGATCCACGCGGAACGATCCACTTCGAGTTCGTGTTCAAGTTCGATCCAGCGTCCTTGCCCTTCGCTGGCGGGCACCAACCGTTCCTTCAGCACGCGGCCATTCGCTATGAGTTGAAGGTGCGTCACCGGGGCGACTTCGCTGCGCACGCGGATCCTGGCGTGAACTCGATGCGGTCCGGCGCCAGCTTTGTTGATTCGGCTGCCCGGCTTTTGCCCATCCACTTCGAGCAAGAGAAGCGGTCCGGTCGTGACGAAACTGTCGCCCGCGGCGGCTGCGCGCAACCAGGTCTCCAGGTTGGGCTGGCTTGGAGAGTAAGCGTAAGTGAGACAATCGCCGAGTTTGCGGCAAGCCGGGTAGTCCGAAGCGCCGACAATCGGAATCCGAAAACCGCAATTGAGCATCCGATACCAGTCAATCAATCCGATGCCGCGATAGACGCCGAATTGGAGCAACTCGACGGCGTCGATGTTCCCCTGGACAACGTCCGCATAGACCGCTTGCGCGTAGCCGCCATGCGCGTGGAAAGCCACGCCGCCCTTTTCTCGCGCTTGCCGCGCCAGATCCCCGTACAACGGCCAGTCGTTTGCGTTCACCGTCTGGCCCGCCAACACCAGATCGTCCCGCAAGAAGAGATTCATGTGGCCGTAGGTTGAACTGCGGTATTCCTGACCGGACACGATGCTGTAGGAACCACGGCTCATGATTGACCGGCGCCCGAGGCCGCGCTGCTGCGGCGAGGCCATTTTATCCATCAAACCGGCGTACGGCCCCGCCGGTTCGTTGTACGCCAGGATGGTTCCGAAATGGATGTCCTCGGCTTCGAGCAGATCGAGGATTTTCTGGTCGTCTGCCTCGCTCGCTCGCGGAATATGAATATGCGGATCGCCAGAGTGATAGCCCAATTCCGGCAAGGGGACGGCATGAGTCAGCGCAACTTCGACACGCCCGGTTTCGCCTGGAGAAACCTGGACCGTGCGCGTCTCCGGTCGATACTCGAATCCCTTCCAGACTTCGACTCGAATCGAACCTGGCGGAACATCGACGCGAGCTTCACCCGAACAATAAAAGAAACGCCCAAAATAACGAACCGGCGCCTTGTCCGGGCGGTTACCCCAGCCTTTTGGCCAATTCGGCCACTGACCGGTCAAGCTGTGGATTTTGAGCGGGCCGTCTTTGGGTTCGTAGAAATTGCCGTCCGGACCAACCACATTCACGCGGCAAAACAGCGGTTGCCTCGTCTGCGCGTGGCGAACGGCGATTTGAAGATGCGCGGCGCTCGCCTCGGGCGCTGCCGCGGGAACGCCCACCTTGGCAAAGCCGGGCGGTGTGAAGATCAAAGCTTCGTCATTCGTCGTGGATGCCTTGAATGAATACTCCGCGAGCGGACCTTCCAGCGGGTGCGAAGACTGCGCGCCGATCATGGACTGGTAAGGACGCGTTCCAGCGCGTCCCTGATATTGCGGCCACGCGCCGGTTCGCAACCGCTCAAACGCCCCAGCTACGGCCTCGGCACCGCGCACCGCATGGCCGGGCAGCGGATGCTGAAGGTTGACCGCTTCGAGTTGCGCCGGGGATTCGAGGGTGATTTTGGAAAGTTCCTCCGGGATGGGATCCAAGCCCAGATGTTTCGCGAAAAACTGGTACACGGCCTGGCGTTTGGACCGCCCGAAGTCATGGCCTTCCTCCGCATAGTGCGCGTTCTCGACTTGATCGCGCGCGCCGGCGAGCTCGTACATCCGCCGGACAAAAGGAAAACCCACGTCGGGAAAACTTTTCGTCTGGTCCTGCCCGACTGAAACGATCAATTGCGCCCGCGGCGAAACCGCCGCGCATAATTCGATGGCGTTGCTCTCGGCGGCCTGCATGACCGGCATGCCTCCTTCGCACCGGCATCCCTCTGGGGCCGCCCAGGGATAGACGATTACAACCGGCGCGGAGACTTTGACTCGGTCATCCAGCAGCGCCAGGAAAAAGGTTTGCGTCCCGCCGCCGGAAGCCCCCGTGACGCCGATCCGATCCGGATCGACGCCTTCGAGCGAAGCCACGAAGTCCACCGCACGCAGGCTATTCCAGGTTTGCAGCGCCAGGACGAGCGGGTCGTCGTGCGTGGTCTGGAGCGAGTCTTGCCAGCCGACCATGCTATAGGAGAACACGGTCGCGCCCATGCGCGAGAACTGGGCGCAACGAATCTGCTGCTCATCGCGCATGCGTCCCAGCGGCTTGAAGTGGCCGTGCGGACAGAGGATCGCAGGACCGGGCCGCCGCCGCTGAAGGGGACGGTACAAATTCCCCGTGCAATAGAATCCCGGCATGGTTTCGAGAGCGACATTCTCCACCGAGTAACCGTCATGCTCGCGCCGGCTGTGAATGATGGGTTTGAGCGGTGGACGTTCCGGCAAGGGCCAGAGCCTGGCGCCTTTCAAGAATTCCTCCCGCAATTCCGCGCGGCGCGTGGACCACGCTTCAGCGGTGGAATAATTCGCCTTGGATCGGACGAGTTGCGCCAGGACCTTCGGCTCATCGCCGCGCACACTGGCCATCAAGGTCAGAAAGAAACCGGCACTGGCGACAAACGAGGGAAGCCCAGGTTTCATGACGCGATCTTCCGCAATTAGAATCAGGCCGGATCGAAAGTCCAGAACTCCCGAGAGCGTGTCCGAAATTGGGTAGCGCGGCCGACTCGCCCGCCCCGGTCGGCGACCCGCCGACCGGAAGTGCGGATGCCTCTCGGAAAGGCCGTCATTATGGATTCTATCCCACGGTCTGATCAGTATATCGGCCGCTTTTGATCATCCGCCGGATGAATTGCTCCCAGCCTCGACGAATTGCGCTACGGCGGGATGCTTTGACCGAGATCAAGGTGGAGGAGGCGGGTTTGTGCCCTGGTAGAAAGACTTGACCCCATGCTTGACCACAACGCCAGCGCATGACCGCCTTTGTTTATGAAAACCGTTATGTTCCTCCCCCCGAACCCACCCCTTCACCCCTCCCAGGAGGGGAACCTGCAACTGGCGCTTTCAACCAAGCTTTCCTCCTGGGAGGGGCAGGGGGTGGGTTCAGGGGTTCAATGCGCGAAACATTTTCGGAGAATTCTCTCTCTGATCCTCATCGGTTGGCTCACGGACACAGCGCGACCTGTATCGGCGAGCGACCCGACCGCGAATCTG
>VHCZ01000068.1 GCA_016871535.1 Verrucomicrobiota bacterium | reverse complement strand
AGGTCCGAGCATCCCCAACGCGGGCTGTAAGGACCGAGCCAACGCAGGCCACGGACAAAAGACCCGCCGCCCGGAGGGTTTTCGCGGAAAAGGCTGTCTGGCTTCGTTTCTCCTCAGTCGAAGATCCGCTAGGGATATTCTCCTTCGTCGCGCCATCCAGCCTTTTCCGCGAAAACAGGACCCCACGTAATTTTGAAGCAGGCTCTTAGCATCACGATCCTCGCATTGGCTTCCGTGGGCTCGACGTCGCTGGCCCAAGACAACCGCGTCCTCGAACTGATTCGCGGCGTGGACCAACAGGCGAAGACGCTCCTGACCCCGAATATTCTCGAAACCAACACTTGGTTCCATTTCGCGGCGGTTTCGGGATCGGGCGGAATGAAGCTGTACGTGAACGGCGTCTTGCGGGTGACTCACCGGCCGGGGTTGCGATTGAAGGCGGGGACTCGATTAGATTTGCAGCTCAATTCCTCTGATCCGGGCTTGATTTCTGGAACGGTCGTGTCGTTTAACGGCGCGCCACAAACCGAGGTTGTTGTTCAAGCCAACGTCAGCGATCGCGCCGCAGGAATCTATGACAACTGACTTTTCTAGCGCCGAGGACGATTCGGCCAAGCAAGCGCAGAGGGACCGTCTCGGCCACATCCGCCACGAACTGCGGACGCCGATCAACCACATCATGGGCTACAGCGACCTGATTTTGGAGGAATTGGACCCCGCGCAGCACCCCAGCCTCAAGGCAGACTTGGAGAAAGTGCAATTCGGGGGACGCCAGTTGCTCCACTTGATCGGCGAGTTTTTCGAGGCCGAAAAACGCGAGAGCCGCAGGCTGGAGGTCTCGCAGATTTATCACGAATTGCGAACGCCCGTGAATCAGATTATCGGCTACTCGGAGTTGCTCCAGGAAGAGGCCGTCGAGGCCGGATTGACCAGCCTGCTGCCGGATCTGGAAAAGATCCACCGGGCGGCACTGCACTGGCTGCGGGTGATGGAGTCGCATCTTCTGGCTGATCCGGCGGTGCCGTTGGAGGGGGCCGCCCACGCGGCAGCCGCAACCCAACTCACCCGTCCGCACGGAAAGGCCGATTCGTATTCGCCGGCGCCCGGGTCCCATCAGATCATGACCGGCTCGATTTTGGTCGTGGACGACGATGCCACCAATCGCGAGATGTTGTCCCGCCGATTGCACAAGCGCGGTTTCAGCGTAACCATCGCCCGAGACGGCGCGCAAGCGCTCGAACTCGTGCGGCAACGTGCCTTCGATCTGATCCTGCTTGATGTCGTGATGCCGGGACTGAGCGGCTACGAGGTGCTGTGCCAGCTTAAGGGCAATTCCGCGTCGCAGCACATTCCGGTGCTGATGCTATCCGCGTTGGATGATTTGGAGGGAATCGTCCGCTGCATTGAGTGCGGAGCGGAGGACTACATCTCCAAGCCGTTCAACGCCGTGTTCCTCCAGGCGCGCATCGGCGCCGCTCTGGAGAAGAAACGGATGCGCGACCGCGAAAAGCTGTATCTGGAGCAAATCGAACAGGAAAAGGCCAAGGCCGAGCGCTTGCTGTTGAATATTCTGCCCGCCTCCATCGCGGCTCGTCTGAAGAAAGGCGAAACCACCATCGCCGACAGCTTCGCCGAGGTCAGCGTCCTCTTCGCCGACCTGGTTGGCTTTACCGCGTTGTCCGCGCGCGTCGAGCCCGGCGAGATGGTCAGAATTCTCAACGGAATCTTCTCCACATTCGATTCGCTTGCCGGCAAGCATGGGCTTGAGAAGATCAAAACCATCGGCGACGCCTACATGGCCGTGGCCGGGTTGCCCGAACCACAGTCGGATCACGCGGAAGCAGCGGCGGAAATGGCGCTGGACATGTTGAACTCGCTCGACCTTGTGAACCGGGTCCGAGGAACGACGCTGCAAATGCGGATCGGCATCAACAGCGGCGTAGTGGTGGCGGGAATTGTCGGAACTCGCAAGTTCGCCTACGACCTCTGGGGCGACACCGTCAACATGGCCAGCCGGATGGAATCCCACGGCCAGCCGGGTCACATCCATGTGACGCAGGCGACCTACGAGCGAATCCGGCACCGGTTCCAGTTCGAATCGCGGGGGCAGGTTGAAATCAAAGGCAAGGGCGCGATGACGACCTATTGGCTAGCCGGGAGAATCTGACGCGTGTTCGTCAACGACGTAAACGCAGGTGCGAATCATCAGATCTCGGACGGGGAGCTTTGGTGCTACGTTGCAAATCTTGTTCCGTGAATCTCTTTCCGTTCTCCAGAGTGTCCAAACGCCGGTCCAACTCTGCCTGATAATCCCTGCTCTCGGACTGGTTCAAGTGGGCAATCAAGCCTGCGAGTTCCAGCCGTTCGTCGGGGGTGAGCTGGACGATACGCTCCTTAATCTCAACTAAACTCATAGCCTGAATCTAGTTAACTAATGGCCCGCCGCTTTGCCGTTGACGCGCGGGTCGTTTGCGCCGACGAATCCGCCGTTCTTCAGATCGCGCCCGACGGCTTGTGTGGGACCGATGCTTTCCACGAAGGCGACTCGGTGCCCGCGCTTCTCCAGTTCCTTCACGATGGCGGCGTCGATTCGTCTTTCTATCCGGAGTTCGTCCGGGAGCCACTGGTGATGAAAGCGCGGTTGCTGGAGCGCGGTTTCGAGGTCCATCCCAAAGTCGATTACGTTGATCATAGCCAGGAGGGTTTGGGAAATAATCGTCGGGCCTCCGGCCGCACCCAACGAGAGGATCGGTTTGCCGTCCTTCAACACAATCGTCGGGCTCATGCTGCTGAGCGGACGTTTGCGCGGCGCGATGGCGTTGGCTTCGCCGCCGACCAAACCGAAATAATTCGGCACGCCGGGCTGCGCGGAGAAGTCGTCCATCTGGTTGTTCAACACGATGCCCGTTCCGGGAATCACCACTTTCGAGCCGAACGAAGTGTTGAGCGTCGCCGTGCAAGCGACCCAATTCCCGGCCGCGTCTGCAGTGGAGAAATGCGTGGTGTGTCCGCTGAAAACGTCTTTCGCCGCTCCGGTGGGAATCGAGTGCCGGGGCACAGGCGCCGCGCGCTCCAGGCTGATCCTTTTGGCCAGGGTGGCTGCGTAAGACTTGGAGACCAGGCCGCGCGGGACTTTCGCGAAGTCCGGATCGCCCAGCCAAAACGAGCGATCCGCGAACGCCAGCTTCATCGCCTCCGTCACGACGTGGATCATCTCGACGGAGTTGGTTCCCATTTTCTTCAGATCGAAATTCTCCAGGATATTGAGGATTTGCGCGACATGCACGCCGCCAGAGCTGGGCGGCGGAAATCCAAGGATGGTGTAGCCGCGATACGTGGTCGCGATGGGCGTGCGCAGCCGGGCCTGATAAGTCGTGAAATCGTCGGGAATGATGATCCCGCCGTTTCGCGCCATCCAATCCCCAACCAGAATCGGGAACACTCCGTAGTAAAACCAGGCGACTCCGTGGTTGATGATTGCCTTATAGGAGTTGGCCAGATCCGGTTGGACCAGAATTTCTCCGGCGCGTTTTGGAGAGCCGTCCGGACGGAGGAAAATCACTCGCGAAGCCTCGAACAAACTGAGATCACGCGCCGATTCCTCCAGACGCCGGGCGTAGCGGTCGTCGATCACAAAACCGCGTTCGGCGATTTGCGCCGCGTGGAGAAGATGATCGGCCAGCGGCAGTTTTCCGAATTGAGCCACTGCGTAATGATAAGCCCATAACGCACCGGGAATGCCAACCGCCAGAGGCCCAAGCTGGCTGAGCTGGGGATCGAATCGTCCGTTCCGAATGTACATGTCGCGCGTGGCCGCCAGCGGCGCGGCCTCGCGGGCGTCAATCGCCGTCGTGCGCCCGTTGGCCCAACGAATCAGCATGAAGCACCCGCCGCCAATCCCCGAGTTGAAGCCATCGACCACGCCCAAGGTCAGAGCCGCAGCGACCGCGGCATCAATGGCATTTCCCCCGCGCTGGAATGCGGCGCGAGCGGCTTCGGTCGCGATGGGATGGACGGTCGCGACAATCCCGCGCGGCCCGCGCGCGGTGTCGGCGAGGCAAGTCCACGGAAGGCATTCGACCAGGCAGGACACGACCAGGGCCATTACCCAGGTAGGGCGAGTCCGTCCCGGCGAGCCGCTTGACGAGCTTGGAACACGTCGGATCCGGCTCGCTGGGGACAGCCTCGCCCTACCGTCCGGTTCATGGGAAGCCGCATTGGCCTCAGGGCCATGCACATGGCCCTTGAACCGAAAACCGTGCGGACCGCAGCCTTCAGGCTGCTTCCGCGCACTCTCCAGAGTCGAGCGTTGAGGCGGCCTAAAGGCCACGGTCCGGGAAGTGGGTTCATGGGAAGGAATAGCTCTCATACTGGATTGACCTTACACGAAAACTCGCTCGTTTGACACCCCGGCGTTGCTTCTGACAGTATCCATGCGAAGTATCCAACAAACATCGCCATGCGGCTCTCGATCATTCTTCAATTCGATCTCATTCGGGACAGATTCGTGCGCGGCTTCTGCGTTGCGCTGATGACAGTTGGAGCGCTCTGCGCCGCCAGTTGTTCAACGCCCCAGGCGGAACGCATCGCCGTGGTCTCCAAGTGGGACCGATTCGAGCGCAGTTTCACCAGCCGCCGGACTTATCCCAATCCCATCCAGGACGCCGAACTGCGCGTCGTGTTCACTTCGCCTTCGGGACAGAGCCGATTGATCTACGGGTTCTGGGACGGCAGCCAGACCTGGAAGGTGCGGTTCGCTCCGAATGAACTGGGCAAATGGTATTACTCAACGTCCTGCTCCAACTCGAACGACGACGGCCTCCACCGCCAAACCGGCGCCTTCCTGTGCATCGCCCCCAATGGAAGGACGCGCTTTGATCAGCACGGCCCCGTGCGAGTCGCCCGGGATGGACGCCATCTGGAGCACGAGGACGGCACGCCGTTTTTCTGGCTCGCGGACACGGCCTGGAACGGCGCGTTGTTATCGACTCCCGCGGAGTGGGACCATTACCTTCGCGAACGCCGGCGGCAACAATTCACCGCCGTTCAATGGGTCGCCACGCAATGGCGCGCCTCGCCCACCGGCGACCGCGAAAGCCGGGCCGCGTTCGCAGATTCGGATCGAATCGCGGTTAATCCCGAATTTTTCCGCCAGCTCGACGCGAAAGCCGACGCCGTGAATCGCGCGGGGTTGTTGAACGTGCCGGTGCTTCTGTGGGCCATTGGCGGCGGCGCGCGGCCGCAAATCAATCCGGGCTACGCATTGCAGGAGGACCAGGCGATCTTGCTGGCGCGTTACATGATCGCGCGCTGGGGAGCGAACGATGTAATCTGGATTCTTCCCGGTGATGGCGATTATCGCGGCCCCCGAGCCGAGCGCTGGAAACGAATTGGCCGCGCGTCGTTCGGCGAGGAACCGCACGCACCCGTCGTCCTTCATCCGGGCGGCATGCAATGGGTTTTGAATGAGTTCCTCGCGGAGAAATGGCTGGACATCCACGGCTATCAAAGCGGCCACGGCGATGACGAACGCACGCTGCGCTGGATTTTTGAGGGACCGCCCGCGACAGACTGGAAGAAAGAACCCGCTCGCCCGTTTATCAATCTTGAACCGCCTTACGAAAACCACCTCGCGTATCAATCGCAGACGCGCATTGCGCCGCTGACGGTCCGGCGCGCGATCTATTGGAGCCTTCTCAATGCGCCGACCGCCGGCGTGAGCTACGGCGGTCACGGCGTTTGGGGCTGGGACGACGGCGCCAAACCGCCTATGGACCATCCGCGAACCGGCGTGCCGCTCCCGTGGCAAAAGGCGCTGCTCATGCCCGCGGCGGAGCAAATGGCCCACGTCGCGACCTTCTTCAACTCGATTGATTTCTGGCGCCTCCGCCCCGCCCCGGAAGTTCTCGCGTCGCAGCCCGGCCAACAGGCGGTGCGCCGTCACATCGCCGCGGCGCGATCCGAAGCCGGGGATCTCCTGGTGGTTTACGTTCCCGAAGACCGGAACGTGGAGATTCTGCAAAAAAGCCTGCCGCCGAATTTCCGGGCGAGCTGGTTCAGTCCTCGCACCGGAGAGAAACCCTCCGTCGTCGCTGTGCTCAACGACCAGGCCATTCAATTCGCGACCCCGGACGAAGGCGACTGGCTGTTGCTGGTGAAATCCGCTGAGTGACCGGGGTCTAAAGAATCCCAAACTTCTTAAAGGCTTCGCCAACCGGCATCCCCGCGGCCAGCGCGTGGCGGACCTGATTCTCCCCCGCCACTTTCTCACTAGCGCGGCGCAGGGTTTCGGGCGCGGCTTCGCTGGGGATGATAACGACGCCGTCCTCATCGCCGAGGATCAGGTCGCCGGGCTTGGTGTGGACTCCAGCGATCTTGATCGCCCCGCCTATTTCGACGACCTCCAGGCGCCCCTTGTCGTCGGCGGGATGCCAGCCGATGCCGAACACTGCAAAACCCAGTTCATCAATCCTCCACATATCGCGCGTGCATGCGGTCATCACCACACCGTGGACGCCCTTGTGCAGGCAAGCCGTCGTGAGCAGTTCACCCCACAAGGCGCACGTTCGCGTCTCCTGGCCATCGACGACCAGCACATCCCCGCGCGTCAGTTCGTCCACGGCGGCGAGCTGAAGCTTGTACGGTTCGGCAGGGACTTCGGCGACCGGCGCGGCTCTCGCGGTGAACACGCGGCCATAGACGCGGCGAGTTTGGGTCAACGGGCGCACGCAGCCGTTGAGCGCCTGCTCGCGAAACCCCAATCCATCCAGCACGTCGCAAACAACTGCGGAGTAGAGTGAACTTAGCGAACCACACTCAGGCGCTGTCATGGCGGTATCCCCTCGCTTAAGGTCGAGCGCGGCTCCTGCCGAGCCAATGCCATCGAAGAAAAGCGTTTGCCCCACCATCGTTAGCTGAGAGGCTACACATGGAGCTTTAGTTCCGCTTGACCGTCGTCCGTTCCTGCAGCCATGCGATGTCGAGATTGCTGGGCGACGGTTCGGCGTGGCCGTGGAACTGTTTGGTTTTGGGGCGGTATGTGCGCGTGTCGGTCCAGCGTCGCGTCTCGACGTGGCCGTCGGCAAAGGCGAGCACTGCGCTCCGGTTGTGGTAGCTCGCCGGATAATGAAAGACTTGCGCCCGGCTCGCGGACGCCATCGTGACGCCCATGAACGGCCAGCAAATGCTTTCGTAATGCACGTCGGAAAGCACGAACAACCCGTCGGCGCTGATTCCGGTGATATCGGACGATTTTCGAAAGAGCCGGTACGCGGGCGACACGCAAAAATCCAGCGCCACGTTCAAGCCTTCCGCCCAGCCGACCGACGCGTTCATCGAATAGCTTCTCAGGTTGGGCCGGCTCTGGCCGAGGATTTTGAGCTGGCCGCGATCCGAGGGCACTTGAACAAGCTGACGGACTTCACATAAGGCCCCAGCGAAGAATACTTGGGATCGAGCAGCAAGTGCACATTCGTGTTGTCGGGTGAATTGGTCGCAAAAACGATCACGCCCCGCACCCAGTACGGGTAAGGGAAGAGCCGCGTGTCCGTCCCGGTGCCGTTGAGGGGAAAGGATTCGATCTGGTCCGAAGAATAAACCGCCCACGCCAGGATGAGCTGGCGTTCGTTGTTGTAGCACTGGATGCGGCGGGCGTGCTCCTTGGCCTTGGCGAGTGCCGGCAGGAGCAGTCCGGCCAGCACGGCGATGATCGCCACCACCACGAGAAGCTCGATTAGCGTGAAAGCGGACCGATGGCTTTGGCGATCAACGCGCCGTTCGTCATCCGGCATCACCGTTTGCATAGTTCGGTTTCTGGGCCTGCTGAGCGAAAGCTCATGGGCTGTGCGCTTGTTCAAACAGCTTCGGGCTTCCACAACCGATTTGCAACATCACGGATGACTGGGCGCTCGCTTCCGCCGGCAGGGCGGAGCTGCCGCTCCGCCGCTACTTGGAAAGGAATGGCTACACCGGAATTGTGGGCAGATCACGGGCAGGACGGCGTCAAGCGGCGTCGAACGATCGGCAGGTCTGCCCGGCCGTGCTTGCCGACTACGGCAAGATGCGCCGTGCGATTAAAAGTGTCGGTCAGTCGCGACTCTGACTGGCTTCCCTCTCTCCCCGCGAGGAACGAGTGGGGAGAGAGGGAGAAGACTCCGTTGACCGACAGTTTTAATCGCGCCCGACACCCGGATCCACAGATCATTTCCGGATCGTGGCCCGTTGCTGGAGCCAGGTGATGTCCGGGTTGTTTGGCGACGCTGTATCGTGGTTGTGAAAATTAACGCTGGCCGGCGAAAGGGTTCGCGAGTCGCTCCATTTCCTGGATTCCGTGTGCCCATCCGCAAAACCGAGCATAGCCGAGCGGTCGTGATACGACGCCGGGAACATCCGCATCCGCGTGGCTCGTTCCGGCGACATATCCACCATGAACGTCGGCCAGCAAATGCTCTCGCGTCGCACATCCAGAAACGCAAATACGCCCGACGGAGGGCCCAAACTGAGATCGCTCGATTTGCGGAACAGGAGGTGGTCGGACAGGGGCGGCACATTTGCCAGCTCCGCCCATCCGAGAAACCAGTTCAAGGAGTAGCTGCGCACCTTTTTGGCCAGAGGCGGCGACTCGCCCGGCATAGCGCGGTCGGAGGGGCATTGGTACACGGAAGGCGACTGCAGGTACGGGGCGAACAAGGAATAACGGGGATCGATCAAGGTGAAGCCATTCGGTCTTTGTTCGCGCGCAGTTTTCATCTGGTACGGCGACACTTTGCCAAATTCAAGGCGGCCAAGAGAACCCTAAAGCCACCCGCGACGATTCTGGACTGCGGTGGCAGCGCGTAGCGGCGACACCGCTTTTGGCACGGCCTGCGCAATCTTTTCCATTCAACCAATTTAACCCATTCAACGATTTAACGTTGTAACGATTTGGTTGCGGCGAAGCCGTGTCTGTTTGGACACGCCTCTTCCGGTCATTATCGGCTTCCCGTCGCTGCGTCCGGCTGCTAGGATTGTCTCAATGCGATTCTTCTTCTTTCAACGCTATGCTTGGGCCGCAACTTTGTTTTTCTGTGCCACTGTCTCGGCGTCGGCCGCCAGCCCGAATCCCGCCGCGCCGGCAGATTCAAAAGTCGATTTCGTTCGCGACATCCAGCCGATCTTCGTCAAACGCTGCTCGGAATGCCACGGTCCGGACAAACAAAAGGGCCGCCTGCGGCTCGACCTCAAAGCGGAAGCGCTGCGCGGCGGAGATTCGGGCACGCCCTTGCTCGTGCCGGGCAAAAGCTCGGAAAGCGAAATCATCCGGCGAGTGACGACCGAGGATTCGGATGACGTCATGCCGGCGAAAGGCGAACGGCTGACTCGCGATCAAATCCAGCGCCTGCGCGTGTGGATCGACCAGGGTGCAGTCTGGCCGGACACGGACGCGCGAAATCATTGGGCCTACGTCAAGCCCGTGCGTCCAACCTCGCCCCGCATAAGGGACCACCGCTGGCTTCGCAATGAAATCGACCATTTCATTCTCGCGCGGCTCGACCAGGAGGGATTGGCGCCTTCCAGGGAAGCGGATCGAACCACGCTCATTCGCCGGTTGAGCCTGGATTTGACGGGACTTCCCCCGACTCCGCAGGACGTGGACGCGTTCGTCGCGGATCACAGCTCGAAGGCCTACGAACGACTCGTGGACCGCTTGCTCGCTTCGCCCCATTACGGCGAACACCTTGGCCGGTGGTGGCTGGACCTCGCGCGTTACGCGGATTCCAACGGTTACCAGGTCGATCTGGCGCGCTCGATATGGCCCTACCGCGAGTGGGTGATCAACGCGTTGAACCGCAACATGCGGTTCAACCAGTTTACCGTCGAGCAACTGGCGGGCGATCTGTTGCCCAATGCGACGCTCGATCAGAAAATCGCCACGGGCTTCAATCGCAACACCAAGATCAACGACGAAGGCGGCGGCGACGCCGAGGAATACCGAACGAAAGCCGTGAAGGATCGCGTCACCACGACCGCCACTACGTGGCTGGGCCTGACGATGATGTGCACGGAGTGCCACTCGCACAAATATGATCCGATCACCCAGGAGGAATACTATCGTTTCTACGCTTTCTTCAACAACACGACCGACGGCGGGAATTACAGCATCGAGCCAACCGTCGGCGTCCCGGCGCCGCCCATCCAGGCCAAGGTCGATTCGCTGCACAAACGCATTGCTGCAGTTCAACAGGAATTGCTGCTTGCCGAAGCGCGCTTGCCGCTCGAACAGGCGGACTGGGAACGCCGCCTGGCGCGATCGAGCCGCCCTTCCCCTGAACTTCAAGGTAGGGCGGGCCTGTCCCCAGCGAGCCGGTCCGAACGTGATCCAGGCTCGTCGAGCGGCTCGCCGGGACGGCCTCGCCCTAATGGCGATGGACTCCAGGGCGGTGTCGAAGCTCCCCCTGAACCCGTCTCCCGGACCGTGGCCTTTACGCCGCTCCAACGCTGGACTCCGGAGAGTGCGCGGAAGCAGCCTCAAGGCCGCGGTCCGCCCGGTCTTGGGTCCATGGGCGGTGAGCATGGTGCTGAAACCCCGGGAACTTTCCATGACTCACGCGTCTGGATCGCGTTGAATCTCACCAACGCGGTTTCCGTTGGCGGCTCGACGTTCACGAATCTGGAGGATCGGTCCATCCTCGCGACGGGCGTGAATCCGATTTACGACACCATCACCGTGGAGGCGGAGACGGATTTGGAAAACATCACGGCGATCCTGTTGGAAACACTGCCCGATCCCAGTCTGCCGCAGAAGGGTCCCGGCCGCTGGGGCAAGACCGGCAATTTCATTCTGGACGAGTTCGCCGTCGCGGCCTGGCCGAAGAGTGGCGGAAACGTGGACTCCACGAACGTCGTCTTCAGCCATGCGACCGCCGATTGGGAGCAGCAATATTACCGCGCGGAACATGCGGTGGATCGGAATCCAAAGACGGGCTGGGCCATCGGGCCGCAGTTTGGGAAACGCCATTTCCTCATCGCCGGGCTGAAAGATCCGATCCGTCACGCCGGCGGCGCGAAGCTCGCCTTTCGCTTCGAGCATTACCACGGCAACAGCCATACGATTGGACGCATCCGCCTTTCCGTGACGAGCGAGACCGACCCGGCGGCACTCTGGCCGCTTGATCCGGACCTCACCGAACTGCTCGCGACTCCGGCCGCGCAGCGCAGCGAGGAACAACGCCGCAAATTGGCCGCATATTTCCGATCCATTTCGCCAACGATTCGCAAGCTGGAACGCGAGTTATTCCGTTTGAACGAGCGCGAAACCGAACTGGCGAACACGAAGTACGTCACACTCGTGATGCAGGAACGGGCTGAACCGCGCGAAACGTTCGTTCACGTGCGCGGGAATTTTCTGGACAAAGGCAAGGTGGTTTCGCCCGGTGTGCCGGCCTTTTTGCCCCCGCTGCGCGCCCACGAATCGCCCAACAGACTGGCACTCGCCTACTGGCTGATCGATCCGGAGAATCCGTTGACCGCACGGGTTACGATGAACCGGCTCTGGGAACGTTTCTTCGGCGTCGGCCTTGTCAAAACGAGCGAAGACTTCGGCGTGCAAGGAGAAGCGCCGTCGCATCCGGAACTGCTCGACTGGCTGGCCACGGAGTTTCTGCGGCTGGGCTGGGACATGAAAGCGATGCAGAAACTCATCGTGATGTCGGCCACCTATCGCCAGAGCGCCGCCGCGAACGACGAGTTGCTCGGCAGGGACCTTTACAATCGCCTGCTCGCGCGCGGCCCGCGTTTCCGTCTCGACCCGGAAGTCATCCGCGATCAGGCGCTGGCCGTGAGCGGATTGCTCAACGCGGAGGTCGGCGGTCCGAGCGTTTATCCCGTGCAACCGGCGAATCTCTGGAAAGAGATCGGCTTTCTGCGTCCGGAGATTGGGATGGACGAATGGCCGCTCAGCGAGGGGCGCGATCTGTATCGCCGCGGCCTCTATACGTTCTGGCGGCGCGTTTGCACGTATCCTATGTTCGCGACGTTCGACGCACCGAGCCGCGAAGTGTGCACAGCGCGGCGGCCTCGCACGAACACGCCTCTGCAAGCGCTGGCGGCGCTCAACGAATCGACGCTGCTGGAAGCCGCGCGCGTCTTCGCCCAGCGCATCATGCTCCAGGGCGGGTCGCGCCCCGCAAAGCAAATCGAATTCGCCTTTCGCCTTTGCACGAGCCGGCCGCCGACGAAGTTCGAGCGGGATCGGCTGCTGCAATTCTATGAGGAACAACGCCGGAGCTTCGAGCGCGACCTCGCCGCGGCGGAGAGACTGGTGAACGTGGGCTTCGCGGAGCGTCCATCCAACCTGGACCTCTGCCATCTCGCCGCGTGGATGATGGTGGCGAATGTGCTGCTGAATCTGGATGAGGTGCTCGTCAGAGGGTAACGAAGGTCCAGTAATCAGTGATCAATCATCGATGATCGAGAATTTGAGGGTGAGATTACGAGTTATGGAATCGACGCAGTTGCCCTACGCACGGAGCTTCCGCGACCTGATCGTATATCAGAAACAGCGGCAACTGGCCCGTGAAGTCTTCCAAACCACGAAGTCGTTCCCGGCAGATGAAAAATTTGCGCTCACTGATCAACTGCGCCACTCGTCGCGCTCCGTTGGCGGACAAATTGCCGGAGCCTGGGCAAAGCGGCGGTACGAGAAACACTTCATCTCAAAACTGACCGATGCCGACGGTGAACAGATGGAAACCCAGCATTGGCTCGAAAGCACGCTGAATTGTGGATATTCGCCGCGCGAGGCCTGCATCCGCCTGATTGCTTCATGTGAAGAGATCGGCCGCATGCCCGGCAGCATGATGGAGAGCGCTTCCTTCTGCGGCGACCTTTCGGCCATGAAGGAGGAACCATCGGAATACTTCTGCTCGCTAACCAACAGCCTGACCGCGGAGGACTGAATACTGAATACTGATTACTGATTGCTGATTACTGAATACTCTACCCTCACCTATGCACACAGCTTTCTCCGGACCCCAACACGACCACCTCCGCTCCCTTACCCGCCGCAAATTCTTCCAGCACTGCGGCACGGGCATGGGGGCGCTGGCTCTGGCCTCGCTGCTGAATGAAAAACTGTTCGCCGCCGAATCCAAACCAGCCGCGCCCGGCGCCAGTCCGATCGGCACCCACTTCGCGCCGAAGGCCAAAAACATCATTTACCTCTTCCAATCCGGTGGGCCGTCCCACCTGGATTTGTTCGACTACAAACCGGAGCTGATCAAGCGCCACGGCGAAAAAATGCCGGCCGAGATGTTGCAAAACATCCGTCTGGCGCAGATTGGGAAACAAGCCGCCGTTCTGGGCACGCGTTATCAATTCCAGCGCTACGGCAAATCCGGCGTTTGGCTTTCCGAATTGCTCCCGCACCTCCAGTCGATCGTGGACGACGTTTGCTTTTTGCAGGGCTTTTACTCGGAAGCGTTCAATCACGATCCCGCAACGCTGTTCATGAACACGGGCGCCCAACTCGCCGGACGGCCCAGCATGGGTTCGTGGTTCAGCTACGGACTGGGAAGCGAAAACAAGGACCTGCCCGCGTTCGTGGTTTTGATGACGGGCGTGGGCCAGCCCCTGACGGTCAGCGCCTGGGGCAGCGGATTTCTGCCCACCGTTCACCAGGGCGTGCAGCTCCGGTCTCAGGGCGATCCGGTCCTCTACGTTTCCAATCCTCCCGGCATGGGCGCGGAGCGGCGGCGCCAATCGCTCGACCTCCTGCGCGACTTGAACCAGAAACGCTACGTCGCGTTGCGCGATCCCGAAATCCAAACCCGCATCGCCGCCTACGAAATGGCGTATCGCATGCAGACCAGCGTGCCGGACGTGATGGACATCTCGAAAGAACCGCCGCAAGTCCACGAGATGTACGCGACGACGCCCGGTCGTGCTTCCTTCGCGAACAATTGCCTGCTCGCGCGGCGCCTCGTCGAGCGCGGCGTGCGTTTCGTGCAATTGTATCATCGCGGCTGGGACCACCACGGCGGACCCGATGGCAATCTGGTTTATGACTTGAAGAAGCGTTGCGTGGAAACCGATCAGCCGGCGGTCGCGCTCATCAAGGATCTGAAGCAACGGGGACTTCTCGACTCCACGCTGATCGTGTGGGGCGGCGAGTTCGGGCGCACGCCGATGATGCAGGGAACTCCGAAGCCCGACAACATCGGCCGCGACCATCATCCGCATGGCTACACCGTGTGGCTCGCGGGCGGCGGCATCAAACCGGGCATTGTCCATGGCGCGACCGATGAATTTGGCTTCTACGCCGTGGAGAACAAAGTCCACGTCCACGACCTGCACGCCACGATTCTTCATTTGTTCGGCCTGGAGCACACCAAGCTCACGTATCGTTTCCAGGGCCGCGATTACCGCCTGACCGACGTCCATGGCGAAGTGGTGAAAGACATTCTGGCCTAAACCGTAACAATTCAATTCGAACAGGAGGCAAGGGAGAGAACAGAGGCCAGAATCAAGGGAATTCGCCAGTGACTCGGTGACTTGTGATCGTGAGTTACACACCTCTGGGTCGAAATGATCCGAACAAACGCCAGCCTTTGGCTTTGCTTATCTCGGTTTGCTCTGTTTTCTCCTGTTATTATTAGGGAATCAGGGAATTCCTCTCAAAAGAATCTTTGGGATTGGAACCCTATTTGGCCTACCCTCCGTGCTTGAATGCGCGGAGACATGAATTCGGAGAACCCTTATTTCTGGGCCAAGACCACCGCGGACGGCCAGCCCGGCATCTCCGTCCACGACCATTGCCTGAACGTCGGCTGCGTGGCGGAGGCGCTGATCCGTGCGCTGCCTGAATCGTTGCGCCAACTGCTGCCGCCCGGTGCCCCCACGCTCGCGGCGCTGCATGATGTCGGGAAAATCTCCACAGGCTTTTTACGCAAGTGCGCGACATGGTTGCTGCAATCCAATCTTGCGGCGGCGGCGCTCAACGAATTCTGGCAGGGCGCTGAGTCGGATCACGCGAAGGTTGGTCAGTTTTGTATTCAGAACTTTCTTAAAGGGACACGAACCGAACTGTGGGCTGTGGCTGTCGGCGCTCATCATGGTCGGATTCACGGTCATCTCCTCGGCCAGATCAACCGGACAGCGGCGCGGGTGGGATGGGAGGACGCGGCGCGCGCCCAACTGGTCGAAGAATTGGTGTGCATCTTCGGACGCTTGCCGGGTAGGAAACCCCTCACCGACAATTCAGATTTGTGGCTGCTGGCCGGCTTGATCGCGGTCGCTGATTGGATTGCCTCTAACGAGCGCTTCTTTTCGGCCTCTCAGGGTTTGCCTCTGGAGCAGGCACGAACGCAGGCGTCCGTCAGCCTTGCGGCGATCAATTGGTCTGGAGGCGAGTTGAAGCTTGAAGTGGGTTTCGCGAAGATGTTCGGATTGCCCGGCGGGGCAAATGCGTTGCAGGCGGCGCTGCAAGTCTGCGCGACGCGGACCGGATTGTTCATCGTCGAAGGTCCCATGGGCAGCGGGAAAACCGAGGCGGCGCTGGCCGCAGCCCATTCGTTGATTGCCTCAGGCCACAACCACGGCCTCTATTTTGGCCTGCCCACGCAAGTGACCAGCCATCGGATTCACCAACGGGTGCGTCGCTTCCTGGAGAACACGCTCGCCGACTCCGCTAACTTGCGTCTGGCTCACTCAGCGTCCTGGCTGGACCAGGAGCAGGCGCTCGAAATCCATCCGGTCGCCGCAGGCGACGCGGACAGCGCCGTCAACGCCGCCGACACGCGCTCTTGGTTCGCATCGGCACGCCACGCGTTGCTGGCTCGTTACGGTGTTGGAACGATCGATCAAGCGCTTCAAGGCGTCGTGGCAGTGAAGCACTTCTTTGTCCGCCGCTTCGGTCTGGCCGGAAAGGTGGTCATTCTCGACGAAGTGCATTCATACGACGTTTACACGGGCGCTTTGGTCACCCAACTCATCCGTGAACTCTTGGCGCTGCGATGCTCGGTCATTGTCTTATCTGCAACACTTACGGAAGCGCGACGCCGGGAACTGCTCTCCGCCGCTGGAAGCCGCCAGGAAGAAACGGAGGCGGCGCCACCTGAAACGCTCGGCGCTTATCCATTGATTACGGAGGCGCAAGCTGGCCAGCCGCTCCGTTCGATTCCGCTCTCATGGCAAGAAGACAAACGGATTCAATTGCGCGTCGGCGTGTTGTCGGAAGCCCAAATCGTCGAGGAATGCTTGCGCCGCGCAGAAGCAGGCCAGCATGTACTGTGGCTGCGCAACACGGTGGTCGAAGCGCAAGCAGCGTATCGCGCCGTAGCGACCGCCGCGCGAGCGGGCACAGTTCGTCTCGGCCTGCTCCATAGCCGCTTCCCGTTCTTCCGGCGGGAGGAACTGGAAGAAGAATGGCTGGAACGGTTGGGCAAGGAGCGCTCCAACGACGGCCTCGGTTCAGTCCTGGTGGCCACACAGGTGGTCGAACAAAGCGTGGACATCGATTTGGATTTCATCGTGTCCGACCTCGCGCCGACCGACATGCTGCTCCAACGCATGGGTCGGCTGTGGCGACATCCTCGCCCCAACCGGCCTGCGGAGCAGCCGGAATTTTGGATCAACGTGCCCGACCTTGCACCCGACGCTTCAGCCCGTGAACTGAAATCCGCTCTGGGCAAGTCCGCTCGCGTCTATGCGCCGTACGTGTTGCTGCGAACTGCGGAGGTCTTCCACGGACGCGCCATGATCAATCTCCCGTTAGGAATCCGGGAAATTCTCGAAGCCACCTACGCGGTGCCAGGTGAAGCCAGCGAACCCGCCGCCTGGCGCGAACTCCACGAGGAACTTCTGGCCGAGAAGCTGCAACTCGAGAACGAAGCCAAGGCGGCGATGCTGGTCCTTGGCCGCCCCAGTCAAGCCGACCGTGAAGAAGTGCTCACGCGTCGCGCGGGTGCGCCGACCCGCCAGGTCGTGCTGTTGCGCGCTTGCGAGCCGCTGGCAGCCGGCCTTTGGCGTTTGACTGGTTTGGAGGACCGCCCGGTACAGGACGCCTCCGGCTACGAATGGCGGCACGCCGTCGCGCGGTTGCTCCATCGCAATCTCGTCCGCGCCCCGGCTTATGAAGTGCCCAGCCAGGCGGCGCCGCCCTGGTTATCGCTGCACGCGGGCGGGCGAACGGCGTGGGGCATCATCGGGCCAGATGGCCGTTGTCAATTCCCCGACGCGGCCGAGGAATCGCCGCTTGCCTACGACGACAAACTTGGTCTCTACTCAGATTCAGCAAGGCCAAAACAGCGAACTCCGGACGAAGACGATGAATTTGATTACTGACCCCTGGATTCACCATCACGCTGCGCGGTGGAGGTCAGGCTACGGTGGGCCTCGACGAATTCTTTGCGCGTGCTGCAGACATCACGGACCTGGTCGCGAAGCCTCATGAACGCATCGCCCTGCTTCGGTTGTTGATCTGCGTAACGCAAGCGGCGCTCAATGGGCCGGCAGACCGCAGCGAGTGGGAAGAATGCTGCGACCGGATTCCCGAAAGCGTTCGCGAATACCTGCGCCAGTGGAAGGCGTCATTCGAGTTGTTTGGCGAGGGGGCGCGATTTCTCCAAGTGCCGAATCTGAAACCAGGGAAGGAGGACGGCGAAGGCAACGCGGCAACCAAGCTCGATTTGACGCTCGCCACTGGAAACAACGCTACCATCTTCGACAACGCCGGCGGCAGCGAGCGCTCGCGCACGCCGGCGCAACTGGCTCTGGCGCTGCTGACGTTCCAGTGCCTTTCGCCAGCAGGGATTATCGGCGCTGTGAAATGGAGTGGGCGTGAGATCCCTAAATGCACAGGGCGCCATGCTCCCGCAGCGGCCGCCAGCATGTTGCACTGCTATCTGACTGGGGCAATGCTGCTCCAAACAATCCACTTGAACTTGCTCGACCGCGAGCAGGCTTCCTATTCCTTTGGCCGGGACGGCTGGGGGAAACCCGTTTGGGAACTCCTTGTTCCATCTCTTGCCGCCAAAGCCGAAATCCACACCGCAACGATGACTTACCTCGGCCGGCTCGTACCCCTTGCGCGCGCCATCCGCCTTTCGGAAGAGGGCAAAGAGATCATCCTCGGCAATGGCTTGGATTATCCGATTTACCCTGAGTTCAGGGAGGCTTCGGCCACGCTCGTGGAGCGAAAAGATGGTTTGGGCGTCCTTTCCGCTTCGCTTGAGCGAAGTCTCTGGCGACAGCTTCCCGCAATCACTGTGCGTCGTCGTGCGAGCAAAGATGCTGCCTCCGGCCCTCCGACGTTGAGCAATCTTCCGGAAAGTAAAGGTGCCGCACTATGGCTTGGAGCTCTGGTCACGGACAAAGCCAAAATTGAAGACGTGGTTGAAGCCACCTACAACCTGCCCGCCGGGATGTTCCAGGATACGGGGCGGCAGGTCTATGAAGCAGGCGTAGCGTTCGCAGAAAACTGGGAACGAGCTGTCGGAAGCAGCGTCAAGGCATACGCCAGCGCTCTCAAACTTGAACCCCCACCTTACGACAAAGCGCGCCGACACTTCTGGACCGCTATCGAACAGCACGTCCCGACGTTGCTCGCCCTCACCGAAACGCCCGCGCTCGCCGCCGACTTCGCCGCCACGCCGTGGGGCAAAGCCGTTCGCGCCGCCGCGAAAGAGGCTTATGAATTTGCATGCCCGCGCCAAACCCCTCGGCAGATCGAAGCCTTCGCCAAAGGCCGACAACAACTGTTTCTCCGAACCGCTTCGCCGAAGAAGGACGGCGAGGGGCCAAAAGCCAAACGCACCCGCAAACCATGACCACTCCCACTCCCCAATCCCGCGCAGCACAGTTCGTCACCGGCTTGCGCCGCATCAAAGACAACCGCGGCAAGGTGGCCGCGCTCCGCCGCGCCATTAGCCCCGGCCTCCGCATCGATGCCTGGCCTGTTATTGCGGACCTCGGCGGCGATATTGAACGGCCCGTCTATGCGGCCGTCGCCGCGCTCTACGCCACGCACCCGGAGGAAAACGATTCCGCCAACTTCGGCGCCACGTGCCGCCAGATTGCCATGAAGGACAGCAGCGATGGAAAACTGCCGGAGAGCTACGAACGCCGTTTCCGGCGTCTGCTCGCAGCGGGTTCCTCCGAGCAACTGGCCGAGTTGCTTCGCGCATGGATTCGGCTCGCCTCGTCGAAGGGAGCTGGCGTGAACTACCAGCGGCTTTTCGAGGATCTGTGGCGCTGGGATTGGAACGCCGACGATATCCGCGTCCGCTGGGCCTCCGAGTTCTGGCCCGCGCGTCGCATCGAAGAACCCGAATCCAGAGAGGAGGAACCCACATGACTTACCTCACGCAAATCCTCGTGCCGTACGAGCTGGCGACGCGCCAGCTCCGCATCCGCGACACTTACGATTGGCATCAGCGCGTATGGCAGGCCTTTGGCGGACGCGGGGGTGCGCCGCGCGATTTCCTGACGCGCGTGGACCAGATTGACGACGCGCACCGGCTGCTCATCGTGTCGGCGACGCCCGCGAGCAAGCCCGGCTGGTGCCCCACAGATTGCTTTCAGACCAAGCCCATCCCGGAGGCCTTCTTCGGCCATCCGCGATACCGTTTCAGTCTCCTGGCGAACCCGACGAAGAAGATCATCGATCCTGACAAATCGAAGGTCGTACGGCCGGACGGCCGCATTGATCGCAACCGGAATTCGCGGCGCGTGTCACTTACCCGTCGCGAAGACCTGCTGGCGTGGCTCAATCGAAAAGCCGAAGCCGGTGGTTTCGCGGTGGACCTCGACAAGGTCCGCACTATTCCCCGCGGACGCGAATATTTCTTCAAGCCCGGCGCGCGCGGTGTCCATCACGCAGTCGAGTTCCAGGGCGTCCTGCAAGTCACCGACGCCACGAAATTCCGGGAGGCTTTTGTGCGCGGAATTGGTTCCGCCAAGGCGTTCGGTTTTGGAATGCTTGTGCTGGCGCCGATATCACTCAGCGATTAAGCGCTCGTACTCGTCGTGAGGACCAATCCAGAACCAATAGAGGATGTCGTTATGCATTCTGCCAAGCACGCGCCACTTGCGATCAACGCGGGCGGACCAATAATCACCCACCTTCTTGAAATGGAGGCTGGGATGATAAGGCGACTTTTTCCAAAGTCGAAACGCCTTCCTGGCTTTGGCCATTATTTCAGGCGGAAGCGCGGCATAGCTGCTCCAGAAATCACTTGTGGTCGAGGAATTCATCCAGTGGCTTCACCCGCCCCGCCGCGATGTCAGCCTTGGCTTTGGCCCAAAGTTTGTCCAGCTTCCCAGCCTTCGCATCGGCCTCGATCTGGCGGTCCCACTCATCAGCCATTTGCTCCGCGAGCCAGTTGTGCAGGTCCCACTTTTCTTTCGTGGAAAGCTGTTCAATCGCTTCTTCGATTTCTTTCACCGTGCTCATGCGCGGAATCTACTGCCCCACGGAAAGCCATTCAACTCTCAACCCTCAACCATTAACCCTCCACCGACCATGCGACTGATCGAACTCCACATCCTGCAATCCTTCCCGGTCTCCTGCCTCAACCGTGACGACGTGGGCGCGCCCAAGACCGCCACGTTCGGCGGCGTGCCCCGCGCCCGCCTCAGCAGCCAATGCCTCAAACGCGCGATCCGCGAATACGCGCAGGTCAACCTGCCTGGTGCTCGCTTCAATGGTCAGCGCACCAAGCTGATTGTCGGCCCCTTCACCGACGGCCTCAAGAAGAATGGCGTAGCCGAGAAGGCGGCCGCCGAGCACGCCGCCAACATCGCTGACAAACTGGCCAAACTCGACGCGCGTTCGGGTAAGCACGCGGCGGAGCCGCAAGTCGGCACGCTCACCTTTCTGGCACCGTCTGAAATCGAATCCATCGCCAAGCAAGTGGCCGAGTTGCTGAAGGCCAATCCCGAGTCCAAAGAGTACGAAAAGAAACTCGACCAATTCTGCAAGGCTGCCGGGTTGCTCGACGGCGCGGACATCGCCCTGTTCGGTCGAATGGCGGCCAGCCTGCCGTCCCTGACACTTGAAGGAGCGGCGATGTTCAGCCATGCGCTCTCCACACACCGCGCCGAAAACGACCTCGACTTCTACTCGGCCGTGGATGACCTCAAGCCCAAAAGCGAAGACGCCGGAGCAGGAATGATCGGCACCTTGGAGTTCACATCCGCAGTCTATTATCGCTATGCCGCCGTCAACCTCGACCTGCTTTCCGATCCAGACCACCTGGACAAACTGACGGCCGATGAGCGCCGCAAAGTCGTGGACGCCTTCATCCGCGCGACACTCCTGGCCACGCCAGGCGCCCGGAAAAACTCCATGAACGCGCACACCCTGCCCTCGTTCGTGCTGGGGATTTTCAAGAAAGCCGGCCAGCCATTGCAGCTCGTGAACGCTTTTGAACAGCCCGTTTGGTCCAAGAACGGACTGCTCGACGAATCGACAAAGAGGCTCAACGCCCACCACGAGCAACTCAAAAAGATCTGGGACATAGCCTGCGACGAGGAAGTAATCCTTCCCGATACATCGCTCAACGAATTCGTCCAACGCCTGACCCGCCATGTCCAATAACTCTTGCCTGGCGCTTCTGCTGGACGGCCCGATGCAATCGTGGGGCTTCGCCTCGCGCTTCACGCGGCGTACGACCGCGCTCTTTCCCACCAAAAGCGGCGTGGTCGGTTTGCTCGCAGCGGCGATGGGCGTGGACAAATTCCGCACAGAGGAATCCGAGAACATTGCCCCGCTCGCGTCCATGCATTGTCTCGTTGTCGTGATGCCCAGGCAGCGTCGAGGCCGGCCACTGCCCATCCTTCGTTTGGAGGATTTCCACACCATTGGGGGCGGTTACGACGCGGGTGACGATTGGCAATCCATGCCGCGCTCCGCGGACAACAAGACCCTCAAGAATCCAGTCATCAGCTATCGCCACTACCTGCTCGACGCCTGCTTCGGAGTACTGTTGCAAGGAGATAGTGCGCTGGTTGAGCAAGTCGCTGCTGCCCTGCGGAATCCGAAGTGGGGCCTTTGGCTGGGACGCAAGTGCTGTCTGCCGGCCAGCCCAATCCTGGTCGCAACCGCCCCGGATCAGGAAACCGCGTGGCGCGCGCTTCTGCATCGCGCTGGCTATCCGGAAACGGCTGCCATCACACAATTCGATCAGATCGAGGACGCCAGCGCCGACGAAGCCGACGATGAAGTCTTGAACGACACACCCGTCGCCTTCGGCGCACCTATCGGCCAGCGCCACGCGCCGCGAAGGATTCGTAAGCTGTATCGCGTTCCGATGTAACGCTCCAACGCTTTGACGCTCCAACACTCACACTCATGCCCATCTTTGAACGCCCCCCCTTGGAAACCCTCGCCATGGCCCGCGACCGGTGGACGCCCATTTACCTCGAACACGGCCGGCTCGAAGTCGATGATTCGAGCGTCAAATGGATCGGCGCCGACGGCTTGCTCTGCCGGCTCCCCGTGGCGACCCTTTCCGCCATCGTCCTCGGCCCTGGCACTACCGTCACCCACGCAGCCATGAAAGCGTGCGCGGATTCGAATACGCCCGTTTGCTGGATGGGCGAGGAAGGGATGCGCTTCTACGCCTTCGGCCTCGCTCCGAACCACGACAACGATATGCCCCGTTACCACGCCGCCGCCTGGGCGGACAAGAAACGCCGCGCGGAGATCGCCCGGCGCATGTTCAAGATGCGTTTCCCGGACGTGGATGTCGAAAGCCGCACGGTCAAGGAATTGCGCGGGATGGAAGGTCTGCGCGTGCGGACGCTCTACGCGAAACTCGGCCTGCAGCACGGTGTCACGTGGAAAGGCCGCAACTACAACAAGGACAACTGGGAGATGGCGGACCCTGTCAACCGCGCGCTGTCCGCCGCCAACGCGAGCCTTTATGCCTTGTGCGCCGCTGTGGTGTGTTCGCTCGGTTATGTGCCCTCGCTCGGATTCATTCACGACGCGGGCACGCTGCCGTTCGTTTACGACGTGGCCGATCTCTACAAACATTTGACCAGCATCCCCGCCGCGTTCCTGGCCATCCGGCAGGACTCGAAGGACGACGGCGAGCTCACGCGGAAACTGCTCAAGCAGCGCGTCGAGGAAGAGCGGCTGCTCCAGCGAATCCCCAAAGACCTGGAAGCGCTGTTAGCCCCGGCGGCAAGTCCGGAACCTCCCTCAACTCCGAACACAGAACGTTGAACATTGGAACACTGAATACTGAACTGAATGACTGTGATCGTTGCCAACCACACGCCGGAGGCCGTCCGGGGAATGCTCAAGCGATGGTTCGTTGAGCCAAGGCCCAATGTGTTCGTCGGCACGCTGAACCGGCGCACCCGCGACAAGACGCTGGACTACATCAAACGCAACGCCGCAGGGCTGGGCATGCTGATCATTTCCAGCGACAACAATTGCCAGGGCTTCAAGATCGAGACCTATGGAGATACGCACCGGCGGGACACGGAAATCTCCGGTCTGTGGTTGGTGGCCGAAGAATGGGTGGAGGAGTCGAATGTACCGTTCTAAGAACAGCCGGCTTAAAGGAGAAAGACCGCCGTAAGTTGTTGGCAATCCAGAGTTCTCCCCACCCGCGTGGGGATGGTCCGTCCTTTCCAGAGTCCTTTTTGTCGATAGGTCGGTTCTCCCCACCCGCGTGGGGATGGTCCGAGAATCGCTGACGCTCCTGTCCCCGTCCCAACGTTCTCCCCACCCGCGTGGGGATGGTCCATGCCTGCTGCCGCGACGGGCGCCCGCGGGGCTCCACGGAGCCGAAAGACTCCTGCTGAAAAACCTATCGGTTCTATGCAGAATCTAATTGTGAGATGTGACCCCAATCCCCATCAAGAATGGTGTCCAAGATTCCGGTTCAAGATTTGGCATAAAGTAGGCGCAGGGAGGCCAAGGCTTGGCTACAGGAAGCTGGAGAGAAAAAATGGGCGCGCAGCCAGCGAATAAGTTTCACGCTGTGCTGAGTGGCGCGGTGAAGCAAATCCAGGAGTTTTGGCCAGGGGAGAGATTTTTTCTTCACTAACTTTTTGGCCACGGCCAATCGTTGGGCCCGGCGGCGATCTTCGGCCTGGTTTTGGACTCCGGCCGGCCCCAGGACGTCGTGCTCGAAGAGGAGCAGCAGATTGTGCGTCAGACACAAAAGTTGA
>VHCZ01000067.1 GCA_016871535.1 Verrucomicrobiota bacterium | reverse complement strand
GAATTTTGCCTGGGGCTGCGTTGCTCCTCGGTCACAGCCCCACTGGCGGGGGATGCTCGCTCGTCGCGCCTTGCCCCAGGCCAAATTGGGCGCAACGAACGTGAGCGTATTTACGAAACGGACCACTTAGCGATGACGAACCCGTGGTGCGGGCTTACGCGGCCCGCGCCCTGGGAGAGTTCGGCCCGGCGGCCAAATCCGCCTTGCCGGATCTGGAAAGCGCCTTGCGTTCGGAGGAACTTCAGCTTCATGCCATGGCCATGGCGGAGGCGATCAAGAAAATTGCTCCGCAGCGGCTCGAAGAAATCGAAAACGAACAGCAACGCGCTTCCCGGTAGGGCGAAGCGTCCTCGCTGAGCCGATCAACCTTCGGACACTGCCTTATGGGATTGTTTCCTTTCAGAGTTTGCGGAATAGTCGCCGAGGCATTGCCAGCCGAATGAACGTCACCCAGTTTCAAGGCCTGGAATCTCGTGCGATCCAGCCGGCGAACGCAGTCTTCAGCTTCTATGCGAAATAGAATCCTCATCCCCTCAAACATGCTCCTGGCCGCTGCTTGCATCATGGTGCTTGCTGTCTCTTCCGTCCGAGCTGCGGAAGCGCCACCGAAACCGATCTTCCCGGATGTGGTCCCCGTCTGTTCGTGTGAAAACCTGACCAAAGTCTCCATTCCGAACACAACCATCGATTCGGCAACCCTCGACCCCACGGATGGCTCGTGTCGCGTCACAGCCACGGTCACGCATCCGCCGTCGGGCGACCGCGTCAAGGTCTGGATTGGATTGCCCGTAAAGAATTGGAACGGACGCTTTCGCGGAAACGGCGGCGGCGGGTTTTCGGGCGGGAACCCCGGCAGCTTGCGAGACCCGTTGCGCCAGGGTTTTGCCGCCGGCGCGACCGACACCGGCCACGAGGGCGGCAGCGGGAGCTTCGCGCTCGATGGCAACGGTCGTTTCAACTGGCAGGCGATCATCGAACTGGGTGAGGATGTCGCCGAGGACGTCCTCGGTGTCGGGCGCGGTCCAGACCCAGGCGGCGAGCGTGAAGTCGCCTCGGCCGAGGTTCAGGGAATCGCTGGGCGGAATCTCGACGTGGCTGCCGCGGCCGTCGAACCGGCCTTCGGCCGGGCCTGCGCCGTGAACAACGCCCTGATGACCGTGGCCGGAATGGTCGCGCGCATCACCGCGTAACGACCAGTAGCCGACCAGATCTCGGGTCAGCTCATTCCGCGAGTCCTTTCGTGACGGGGCCGGTGTTGAGCAGCCGCCGCCCAAGGCCAGACGAACCTTTATCACTCAGTCCACCCTCGCCCTGGGCGGCCTGGGGACTTGGTCAGCTTCTTGCGCGTGCGGCTCTCGGACAGCGCTTCCACCCGCTCGGCAATGAGGCAGTCTTCAAGGATCTCGTAGTTACTCGAAGAAAAATTGCTGTTGAAACTCAATCTCAAGTAGTGTTCATTACGGCCAGTGAAGCCGAACGCGTTGAAAGCGGACCGCCCTTGGGTCGATCTCTGCGAAGCCAGAGTGGGCAGCAAACTGCGCGTCCGCGACCTCAAGAGCCATCCTGCCGTCTGCCAGCGCTTGCGAGAAATGGGCTTCTGTGAATTCGCCGAAATCCACAAGGTGGCTGACAACGGCGCTCTGATTTGCCAGGTTTGCGGCGCGCGGGTCGCCTTGAGCCGGAGCCTGGGGAAACAGATTATCGTGGAGCCCGTCGCCGCGGCCAAGGCTTGACCGGGCTTTCCTCCCATGAGTTCCGTGCATCTTCTGTCCGAGTTGTCGGCCGGGACACAAGCGGAGATTCGAGGTTTCCATCCGGAATGCAAAGAGGTCAAACGTCTCCGCGAAATGGGGCTGTTGCCCGGCACGAAGGTGAAGCTCATCCGGTGGGCGCCGCTGGGCGACCCTCTGGAGATCCGAATCCGCGGCTACAATCTTTCCCTCCGCAAACACGAGGCCGAGCACGTGGAGGTCGTCGTGGCCGCTCCATCCTAAGTGGTCCAGCCCGTCGTCCGAGTTCCTGGAACGCGCATCGAGATCCTTGTCCCCCAAGTAACCCATTTAACAATTCAACTCCTTTAACCCTTGGCGCGGTTGTAACGTTCTAACGCCTTAACGACTTTGACCGCACTCCACGCATGAGCACTTTGGTCGCCGCACCGACGCAAGAAAGAACTCTGACGTTCGTCCTGGTCGGCAATCCGAATTGCGGGAAATCCACGCTCTTCAATGCGATCACGGGCATGCGCCAGAAGGTCGGGAATTATCCAGGCGTAACGGTCGAAAAGAAGGTCGGCGAATTCTTCTCCCTGCACGGGCGGCCTATGCAGATCATCGATCTGCCGGGGGCCTACAGTTTGTCGCCGCGCTCGCCGGACGAAGCCATCACCCGGGACGTGCTCCTGGGCAGACTGGCCGACACCCCGCGCCCGGACCGGATCGTCTGCGTGGTCGATGCCAGCAACCTCGAAAGAAATCTGTTCCTGGTCACGCAGATCCTGGATCTGGGTGTCACCACCATTCTGGCTTTGAACATGATCGACCTGGCCGAAACCAAGGGCATTTCGATCGACGCGGCGGCGTTGTCCCGGGAATTGGGAGTCCCGGTTATCTCCTGCCAGGCACACAAGAAGGTCGGTCTCACCGAACTTCGCCAGGCGATGAGCAAGGAACATCCGCCGCTGCCGTCGCGCCGCTGGAGGCTCGCACCGCCCATGGGGAAAGCCGTGAACGAGTTGAGCGCGCGCCTGGCTGAGGAACGCGGATCTGAATCCTCCCAGTTGTTCGCGGAAGCTTTGTTCACTCTGGTTGGAGAAAAGGCGGGCCGTGATTCCGAGCCGCCCCCGGCCGTGCGCGAACTGGCGCAAACTCTGCGGCGCGACCTGGAACAGCAAGGCCTCGATTGCCACGAGGCCATCGTCGCCGCCCGGTATCAATACGCGCAGAACGTCTGCGAACGCGTGGTCCGAACCGGACAGGTGTCCGAGGAGGATCCTTCGGACAAACTGGACGCGGTCCTGACGCATCCGGTTTGGGGCTGGGTGATTTTTCTCGGACTGATGTCCGTCATGTTCTTCTCTATCTTCACTCTGGCGACTTACCCGATGGATTGGGTGGAGGGAGGATTTCGGGCGCTGGCGAACGCGGTGAAGCAAGCGATGCCGGCCGGGGATCTTCGGGATTTGATCACCGACGGGATGATTGCGGGAGTCGGGGGAGTTTTGGTGTTCCTGCCGCAGATTTTGATTCTGTTTTTCTTCATCGGACTGTTGGAAGACACGGGGTATATGGCGCGGGCGGCGTTCATCATGGACCGCATCATGAGCCGCGTCGGCCTGCACGGGAAATCGTTCATTCCCCTCCTCAGTTCCTACGCCTGCGCGATCCCCGGCATCATGGCCACGCGCACGATCGAGAACCCGAAAGACCGGTTGGTGACCATTCTGGTCGCGCCGCTCATGAGCTGCTCGGCGCGCTTGCCGGTCTATACCTTGATGATTGCGACGCTGCTGCCGGCCAAAACCGTTCCCGCGCTGCAAAAGGCCGGCATCATGATGGCGTTGTATGTCGTCGGGACCGCAACGGCGTTCTTCTTTGCCTGGCTGTTTAAGAAGACGATCATGCACAGCGAGACTCCGGTGCTAATCATGGAACTGCCCCCGTACCGGCGGCCGTCTCTTCGCGCCGTGGCCATGCAAATGATCCATCGCTCCAAACTGTTCGTGAAACGCGCGGGCACGGTGATTCTGGGCCTCTCGGTTCTGCTCTGGTTTTTGGCGGCCTACCCGAAAGTCGATGGCGAGGATGCGTCGGCGCAACTCGCGCGAAGTTTCGCAGGGAAAGCCGGCCACGCTCTCGAACCGCTCATCAAGCCGCTGGGGTTCGACTGGAAGATCGGCATCGGTTTGATCGGATCGTTTGCCGCGCGGGAAGTCTTCGTGAGCACGATGTCGGTGGTTTACAACGTGGAACAAACCGACGAGGCGTCCGTGCCGCTGCGGGAGGCTATGTTGCAGGAGAAATGGCCCGACGGCTCTCCCGTGTTCACGCCGCTCGTGTGCGTCACGCTCATGGTCTTCTATGTCCTGGCCATGCAATGCATCAGCACCGTGGTGGTCGTCCGGCGCGAGACCAACGGTTGGCGCTGGCCGCTCTTTCAAATCGCATACATGACCGGGACCGCCTACGTGGCGTGCTTGCTCGTTTATCAAGTCGGGAGGATGTTAGGCTTCTGAAATCATGAGCGCAGATTGGCAAACCTGGGCTGCCCTGGCGGTGGTGGTTGGGACCGCAGTCATCATGGCTTATCGCGTCTTCTTGAAGAAGAAAACCGGCTGCGGTTCCGATTGCGGATGCGGTTCGTTGAAATCCAAGGCGAGCGTTTCGGGGAAGAGTTCCGATGAATCCAACAGGACTGTCCCTCGGCAACTTTGAGCTGACGAAGAACCCCTTCGCCGCGTCGCTCCCTCTGGAAGTCTCAGTATGGACTGCTTCCATGACCTCGAACGGTTCCCCGGCAGGGCGAGTCCGTCCCGGCGAGCCGTGTCTGACTTGTTGAGAACACGATGGAGGCGGCTCGCTGGGGACAGGCTCGCCCTGCCGAACTCAAACTGAGAATTGCTGCCTGCGGCGGGACGTGCGTTGACACTCCTGGCGACTCACCTTACGGTTTGGTCGCTATGAATGCCCTTCATTCTTCGCTGATCGAGTTGATCCGGCGCACTTCGGCGGAGATTCCGGACGACGTGCAAAAAGCCATCCTGAACGCGCTGGACCAGGAGAAGAAAGGGACCATTGCCGAGTCCGCGCTCAAAATCATCGAGCGCAACGTTCAGATGGCCAAACAGAAGTCCCAGCCGATTTGCCAGGACACCGGCAGCATTCTCTTTTACGTCGATGGCCCCGCGGGCCTCGACCAGATTGCGTTTGAAGAAACAGCCCGGAACGCGGTTCGGGAAGCGACCAAGAAAGGGTATCTCCGCCAGAATTCCGTCGATTCGCTCACCGGGGTGAACGACGGCACCAATGTGGGGCCCGGTTCGCCCACACTTCATTTTCATCAGAACCAGTCCGCCGACGTCCACGTCCGTTTGATTCTGAAGGGCGGAGGGTGCGAGAACGTGGGCGCTCAATACTCGCTCCCGAACGAGAAACTCAAAGCGGATCGCGATTTGAAAGGCTGCCGAAAAGTGATTCTGGACGCGGTGCTGCAGGCGCAGGGCAAAGGCTGCGGGCCGGGCATCCTGGGCGTGTGCATCGGGGGCGACCGCGCGACGAGCTACGAATTCTCCAAGCAACAGTTTCTCCGGCGGTTGGAAGATCGGAATCCCAACGTCGAACTGGACGGACTGGAGCAGGACATCCTCCAGACGGCCAACCAACTGGGCATCGGGCCGATGGGCTTTGGCGGGAAGACCACGCTCCTGGGAGTCAAAATCTGCGCGGCGAATCGTCTGCCGGCGTCGTTTTTCGTGAGTGTGAGTTACATGTGCTGGGCGTATCGCCGGCAGGGCGCGTCGCTGGACAGCCAGGGCGAAATTGTGAAATGGCTTTATTAGTTCTCAGACCGTGGAGGTTCGCGAAAGTGTTTTGGTCAACGGTAGGGCGAGTCCGTCCCGGCGAGCCGTGTCTGACGTGTTAGGAACACGTTGGAGGCGGCTCGCTGGGGACAGGCTCGCCCCACCGACCGGTTCATGGGAAGCACTAATTGAATCTCGAACGAAACGTTCGCTGCGCTTCAAGTTATGATTCCAATACCAGTTCCGATCAGTGAGGAGAAGATTCGTTCCCTGAAAGTCGGCGATTCGGTGGCGATCTCCGGCGTCGTGTTCACGGGCCGGGATGCGGTCCACAAGTTTCTCCATCAAGGCGGCAAACTTCCACCGGGCGTCTCGTTCCCGGGCGGGATTCTGTACCACTGCGGGCCGGTAGTGATCAAAGACGAGCAAGGCCGCTGGAAAGTGACCGCTGCGGGGCCGACCACGTCGATCCGCGAGGAACCGTATCAGGCGCAGATCATCCGCGACTTCGGGTTGCGGGGGATCATCGGCAAAGGCGGGATGGGGGATCGCACGGCGGCGGCGTGCAAGGAACACGGCTGCGTTTATTTCCACGGCGTGGGCGGCGCGGCCCAGGTGCTGGCGGAATGCGTCAAAGCCGTGCGCAACGTGTATTTCTTGAAAGAATTCGGTTCGCCGGAGGCCATTTGGGAACTCGAGGTCGAGAATTTCCCCGCCGTGGTCACGATGGACGCCCACGGGAATTCGCTGCACAAGGAAGTCTTTGAAGCCAGCCAGGCGGAACTCGCCAAGCACGTTTGACGCCTTTGCCGGTCAAAGGGCTAATCACCTACAGCCCACCGCAGCGATTCATTCCATGAACCATGACCAAACTCTGGATGCATATGCTAGCCCACCGACGGACGTGCCGCAGGCGCTGCTTTTCAGATTCTGCAAAGTTGCAACCGATCCAGTCAGCCAGTACATTGTTCGCAGCCGGTCCGCCGGACCAATCGCGCGATGATGGCACCCCTCGTCAACTTGGAAGAGAAGCCCGGCAAAGTCGTGGGCAAAATTCCTCGGCGTTCGCCGGCCGCATTCCTGGAACGCATGGCGGCGCAGTTTCAGGCGATGGGGCTGACACTGCCCTACCCCAAGGGCGTGTATCGATTCAAAACGTTCGAGGAAGCTGACGCATGGGAGATGAAGCATCGAGTGGCGGCGGCCGTGAAACGCCTCCGCGACCGCCCACGATGACGGATCTGGCGCGTCTCTGCGCCGAGTTCAACCGCCTGGGCGCGCGCTACGTCGTCGTTGGCGGATTGGCCATTATTCAGGCGGGTTACTCTCGAACCACCGAGGATATTGACTTCCTGGTTGAGACCACTCCCGAAAACGAGGCGCGCATCATCGAAGCCTTGCTCATTCTTCCCGATAAAGCCGCCCGCGAACTCACACCCGGCGAGATCGGACAATACGGTGTCGTCCGAGTGGGTGATGAAGTGCTGGTGGACCTGATGAAGAGTGGCTGCGGTGTGACCTACGCCGAGGCGGTTCAAGACGCAACCATCGTCCAGGTTGAAGGCGTGCCTATTCCCTTCGCCTCCCCTCGGACGCTTTGGCGGATGAAACAGACCCTCCGTGCTAAAGATGTTCCCGACCGGCTCTACCTCCGTGAACTGCTCCGTGCGCAAGGCATCCCGACTGAGCCCGCCGAGCCGCCCGCTCCTGAAAATCCAGTTATCCGATGGTGGCAAAAGGGGCTGGACTGGTGGCGAAGCCACCGTGCTTCGTGAGCGAGCGCCCGCTTCCGTCCGAAAACTACCCGCGAGGTTCTGGATGATCTTCCTTGAGCTGGAGAATTTCGCCGCGAACATCGACGGTGATTTTCTTGGACAAGTCCCCGTTGGCCACGGCGATGGTCACTTCGGCGATGTTGCGGACTTGCGCCGTCAAGTTGCTCGCCATGGAGTTGACGTTGTCCGTGAGGTCTTTCCAGGTGCCGGCGACACCGGACACTTGGGCCTGGCCGCCGAGCTTGCCTTCGGTGCCGACTTGCCGGGCCACGCGCGTCACTTCGGAAGTGAACACGCCGAGCTGACCGATCATCGTGTTCACCGAGTCCGACTAACAAAGCATGTACCAGCAGCAATCGGATTGGCATCGGGGATTCATCGAATTTTTAGTCCGGCATTCCCCCATGCATTCCTGGAAATCGCACCCCAAAATTTTTCGAACCGTGGATTTGCCGTCGATCCGGATCTCCGGAAATCCCGCTTTCCCAGTCCCTCCAACGCTTGCTATGCTCCCGCTGCTCCATGAGCAGCGAAACCTCAACCTGGAAGAAGCTGCGCCGCTGGCTCACGGCTTTCGGGTCGAGCCGGAACTCGCGCAGGAATTGCTCGAACGCGTCCTTTACTGGACGCATGGCCATCCGTACCTGACGCAGCGCCTTTGCCGGGCGGCCGCGGAAGCCAACGCTGCCGGGCAAACCGCCAAGCCACGCATCACCAACCGCCGGGGCATTGACCGCCTTTGCGAGGATTTCTTTCTCTCGAACCGCGCCCGCGAACGCGACGACAATCTTTTGTTCGTCCGCGAATGGCTGCTCCGCAGCGAAGGCGATCTGGCGGCGCGGCTCGACCTCTACGACCGCATCCGGAACCACGAATCCGTGCCGGACGACGAGAACAATCCTTGCGTCACTTCGCTGCGGCTTTCCGGAATCACCCGCGCGGAGAAGGGCGGCCTGCGCGTGCGGAACCGGATTTACGAGCGCGTCTTCGATCACGACTGGGTGATGGCGAACCTGCCCGTCTTGCGCGCGTCCGGCGCGACGGCCATTGCGGTGCTCCCGTTTGCCGAGGCCAGCGGAGATCCGCAAAACGAATACTGGACCGACGGCCTGACGGAGGAACTGATCAATGCCCTGGGCCAGATCCAAGGTCTCTCCGTCGCGTCGCGGACCTCCTGCTTTCAGTTCAAGGGGAAGCAGGAAAACCTCCGCGAGATCGCGGCAAAACTCCAAATCGAAGTCATTCTCGTCGGCGCGGTCCAACGGCACGGCGACCGCGTCCGCATCTCGGTGGAACTGGTCAGCTTGAAGGATGGGTACCGTCTCTGGTCGGAGACGTTCATGTATCCCGCGCGGGACCTCACGGAGATCCAGGACGAAATCAGCGGCGCGATCGTCAATCGCTTGCGGTTCGGACAACGCGAACTCACGGACCTTTACCGCAGCAAACCGCCGACGGAGAATCTCGAAGCCTACAATCTTTACCTCAAGGGACGTTACCTCTGGAACAAGCGCCAGGACGAGCCGCTGAAGCGCAGCGTGACGTTATTCGAGGAAGCCGTCCGCCTCGATCCTCGGTTCGCCCTGGCGCACGCCGGCCTGGCCGATGCTTACAATTTGCTTGGGACTTATAGTTTTCTCCTCCCCAACGAGGCGTATCCCAAGGCCAAGGCGGCCGGACTGAGAGCGCTGGAACTCGACGAGGCGCTGGCTCAGCCGCACGCGACCCTCGGCTGCATCTCGGCCATCTACGATTGGGATTGGGGGCAAGCCGAGGCCGAATTCAAGCGGGCCATTGAATTGAATCCGAGCTACGCCACGGCGCACCAATGGTACGCGATCAACTGCCTCACTCCGTTGGGCCGGCACGAGGAAGCCATCAGCGAACTTCGCCAGGCGCAGGCCGTCGATCCCCTTTCCCTCGGCGTTCAAGCCAGTCTGGCGCTCGCGTTTTATTATGCGCGGCGATTCGACGAAGCCGTGCGGCAAAGCCGCCTCACCCTGGAAATGGAGGAGAATTTCGGGCTGACGCATCTGTTTCTGGCGTGGACGCATCTTCAGAAATCCCAGCCGGAGGCAGCGATTCTCGAGTGCGAGCGAGCCTGCCAGATCGGAAAGAACGATCCAGTCGCGCTGGCCGCTCTGGGCCAGGCTCACGCCCTGGCCGGTCACAAGGCCGAGGCGAATCGTCTGCTGGACGAGCTCGTGGCCTTGGCTCAGACCCGTTATGTGCCGGCCAGCGAAGTGGCGATTCTGTGGTTGGGCCTCGGCCAGACGGAATCGGCGCTGCAATGGCTGAGGCGCGCCCTGGAGGAAAAGGCGCTCCGGCTGATCTATCTGAAAGTGGAGCCGCGTTTCGACGAACTTCGGGGCCAGCCGGGCTTCGCGGAGATTCTACGAAGGGTTGGTCTGCATTCTGACTAATAACTGCTTCAGTATTCCCACTGCCACAGCCAGCCAGTCATCGATCACGCCCGGCAAATGCCGCGGATGCCGGGGCGGAAAGCCGTAGTGGCGGCCTGGAGATTTCGTTCTCCGGAAAACCCGGCGCCTTCGGCGTTGAGGCGCGTGAGCGTTGGCGAGGTCGCGCTGCCGAAGTCCAGATTGGCGCCGGTCGTGTAATCGTTTTGCCCGGCGGCATTGAACGACGCGAGCGCGCGGAAGCCGCCATTCGCGCTCGGCGCGGCCACGACAAAAAGCGTGGCCTCGCTGAAAGATCTGCCCAGGCCCGTGGCGGCAAGGAAATCGTTCGTGCCGTCGAAAAAAGCTTCGCGCCGTCGAAGTCCTGGCGGAAGCGCGGGCGCGCTTCAAGCGCGGGCTGCGCGAGGTGACTTCGATTCCCCGATCCGTCCAGGAAATAATCCGGGGCATCGCGCCAAGACTGAAGCGGAGGGAGGGCGAGCGTCCCTCGCGCCGCGTTCTGGCGCGAGACATCGAGCCACAGCGCCAGCCCATTCGTCATGGCCAGTCGCGTGTCGGCCCACGCCTCGGTTGCACGCGCGATCAAGCTCGTTGAAAGAACCGCGAACACGGAGGCAAGACAGGCGCATCGACTGAAGATCACGCGCCGGACCCTAGCTAGCACGCCCGGACGCCGAGCCTCAAGCGGAGACGCTTCTGCGCAGCCCCGCCACGCCAGGCAACGAATCGATGCTTGCCGCTCGATTCTCCATTTCGCATGCTGGCCGCCGCGATGGCCGAGCGGATGATTTCAGACGTGCTGAGCAAACCGGATGCGGCGTTGGAAATGACGCTGCGGCCTTCCCTTTTCTCCGAGTTCACGGGTCAGCCCAAAGTGAAGGAGCGTCTGGAAATCGCCGTCACCGCCGCCAAACAACGGCGCGAAGCCATCGACCACATCCTGCTGAGCGGGCCGCCCGGTCTCGGCAAGACCACCCTTGCTTACATCATCGCGAAAGCGATGGGCACCAATGTGAAGGCCACCAGCGGCCCGACGATCGAGAAGGCCGCCGACCTGGCAGGGTTGCTGACGAATCTCGAAGAAGGCGACGTGTTGTTCATCGACGAAATTCATCGCCTGCAAAAGACGATCGAAGAATACCTCTATCCCGCCATGGAGGATTTCAAACTCGACATCATCATCGATCAAGGGCCCAACGCCCGGAGCGTCCGCCTGAATCTGCCGCGGTTCACGCTCATCGGCGCCACGACCCGGAGCGGCTTGCTGACCGCGCCGTTGTTGACGCGTTTCGCAGTGCGCGAACGGCTGGATTATTACGTGGCGGAGGATTTGCAGAAAATCGTCGTGCGCTCCGCGCGGCTCTTGAACGTGGAAACCGATCCGAATGGCGCGACGGAAATCGCGCGCCGAAGCCGCGGCACGCCGCGCATTGCGAACAATCTGCTCCGCCGCGTGCGCGATTACGCGCAGGTCAAAAGTGACGGTCGCATCACGGCCGCCGTCGCGGACCAGGCGCTGGCGATGCTTGAAATCGACCAGAACGGCCTCGACGAAATGGACAAACGCATCCTCGAAACCATCATCGTGAAATTTGGCGGCGGTCCCGTCGGGCTCGGTTCGCTCGCGGTGGCCGTCGGAGAAGAGCCGGACACCATCGAGGAAGTCTATGAGCCGTATCTGATCATGGAAGGCTACCTCATGCGCACGGCTCAAGGCCGCGTGGCGACGGAGTTGAGTTACAAGAAACTGCGCCTCCAGCCTGCCAAAGGCAATCAGCCGAGCTTGCTCTGACGCGGCGTCAACTGATTCCCTTGGAATTGGGGGAGCCCACGCGCCCTCGGGTGAGCCGACCGGCGCCCTCGCCGGTCGTCGCGTCGAACAAACCATCTCATCAAAGGTCGCTTTTTCAGACGGAAGACTGAACTCGGCGAGGGCGCCGACTTCAGCACGCGAGGGCGCGTGCGGTCCCCATCCGACCTGAATCATTCCAGCTTCATCGTGACCGTGTTTGGTTTTTCAGATCCTGGTAGCTGATCAACTGAATTCCTTTTTCCCGGATGAATTCCCGGACGCGGGGATGGGTCCAGGTGTCGGTCACGCCCTGGCGGTCGGCGGCCACGTTTTCGTAACCGACATGATGAATGGCTCGCACTTCGGCGGTGTCGAGGCCGGGGTGATCGACGAACAGGTAGGTTTTCCCCGGTTGCAGACTTTCAAGCATCTTCAGGAAGCTCTGCAGTTTGTCCTCGGAGGTTTTGGACGGCCCCTGGTAGCGCACGTTGGTCACGCCCAACTCCGCCGGGTCGATGTCGATGTGATATTCCTTGGCCAGTTTCTTCGCCAGCGCCCGCACTTCAGGGCTGAGCGCGCTACAGCCCATGTGATGCGACAGGTGGCTGATGCGCGGAATCTTTTTCAGAGCCAGTTCAATCTGGGCGCGGAACTCCTTCTCGACGTCCTCGATCTTCCAGGGGTTTTCCGCGAGCGCGCGTCCGGGATAATTCTTGTTTGGGAAAATCATGGGATAGAAGTAGCCGTCCGCATCGCGCAGGCTGGGGCAATCCGAGACGGGGCGCCATTTCACGTTGTCCCATTCGCTGCTCAGAGCGAGATGAATGCCGACATCGGCGGTCGGAATCTCCGCCAGCATTTTCACGGCTTCCGGAAACCACGGCGAGGGCACGATCACTTCGATGGAAGTCACGATGCCTTCCTGGAAGCATTTCAAAATCGCTTCATTGCCGGCGTGAGAATAACCCATGTCATCCCCGCGCACGATCAATCGGGGCGGCGCGGTTTGGGCAAAGGTGGAACTGGCAAGAAGAAACAGGAGCAAGAATTTCATGGCAAGCGAGACGTTACGCGTGCCCAAACGCGCGTCAACGCCCTTCGCGTGCCCTACGCTTCAGAAATATCAACCTCGGATGGCGCGACGCGGAAGCCGCAACCACATTAACCACGGATGACAGATCACACGGATGGGGAACATCCACATTTTCAGCTTGGCAGGGCCGAAGGTCTTCCCACAACCTGCGTCTCATCGCATGCGCCTCGCCTCTCGTGCTGCCTGGATCCGGTTGAGCGCGCTGTCCTTCGTGCTGGGCCTCCTGGTATTCTGGGGCTGGTTCAAAATGATCCGAATGCCCGGACACAGCTTTGGCGGGCCGTGGACGCCACTTTCGGCCGACGAAGCGGCTTTGCAGGACAAGCTCCGACGCGATGTGGAATTTCTGGCCGGCAAGATTGGTGACCGCAATCTCATCGCTTACACCCAGCTCAACGCCGCCGCGGATTTTATTGAGAAGGAATTTTCTCAAAGCGGACTCACCGTGAATCGCCTTGGTTTCGAGGTCCAGGGCAAGACCTGTCTTAACCTCGAAGCGGAAATGCGCGGACGAACCCGCGCCGGCGAAATCGTGGTCGTCGGTGCGCACTACGACACGGTGCTGGGGTGCCCGGGCGCGAACGACAACGGCAGCGGCGTCGCCGCGGTGCTTGCCCTGGCCCGCTCCTTTTCAACGAACCCGCCGGCGCGGACCCTTCGTTTCATGGCGTTCGTGAATGAAGAGCCGCCTCACTTCCAAACCGCAACCATGGGCAGCCGTGTCTATGCGAAACACTGTCGGGTGCGAAACGACAACGTCGTCGCCATGCTCAGCCTGGAAACGATCGGCTATTACACGGACGCCGCCAGCAGCCAGAAGTATCCGTTTCCGGTGGGACTTTTTTATCCTTCGAGCGGCAATTTCATCGCGTTCGTCGGGGACACCTCGTCCGCCAGCCTCGTGCGCGAATGCGTCGCGCTGTTCCGCGGCGGCGCGAAGTTTCCTTCGGAGGGCGCGGCGCTCGTGTCCTGGCTGCCCGGCATTGGCTGGTCCGATCACTGGGCGTTCTGGCAGGAAGGTTATCCGGCGTTGATGGTCACGGATACCGCGCCGTTCCGCTACCCGCATTACCACACGGAGAACGACACACCGGACAAACTCAGTTACGACCGCATGGCGCGAGTCGTGGCGGGGCTTCAAACGGTGATCGCCGGACTGGTGAATCCTTAGCTTAGCTTGAACCCATGAAAGATCACGAGGTCCGGGAGCAACTGCGCTTGAGTCTGCAAGATGGCCGACTGGAACGTTCGGAACGCGACGCGCTTCGACAGTGGCTGGAGGAGACGGCGCCCGACGGCCCGAAACGCGCCGTGTACCAGAGCATGGCGTTCGATCTGGCCCGTGAAGCCCTCGAACACAACACGGTCCCCCATTATTCCACGCTGAACTGGCTCGAACGCATCGTCAAGGTGCTCACGCCGCTGGCGTCCGCCGGAACGATCCAGACCGTGGCGGAGGCCTGTTTCAGTCCGCAACACGACTGCGCGGGGCGGATTGCCCAACTCCTCGACAACGCCCGTCGTTCGGTCAAAGTGTGCGTCTTCACGATCACAGACAACCGGATCGCCGAAGCCATGCTGCGGTCGCACCGGCGCGGAGTCCGGCTTCGGGTGATCACGGACGACGACAAACAGCACGATCCCGGTTCCGACATCCAACGGCTTTCGCAAGCGGGGATTGCGGTGCGGGCGGACTGCACCGAGTACCACATGCACCACAAGTTCGCGGTCTTCGACGGCACGCTGCTCCTGACCGGCAGCTACAATTGGACGCGCGCCGCCGCGCTTCACAACGAGGAAAACTTCCTTCTGACGAGCGATCCCCGCCTCCTCCAGCCCTTCCGTGAACTGTTCGAGAAACTCTGGAGTGAATTCAGCGCGCGGCATTAGGCTAACTTCCAGCTCACGCTCCGAGCGCTCGATCGCAAAGCGCAAAGAATTTCTCGAGGTCGCCCGGGCGGGTGTGGACGTGGGCGGAGAGCCGGATTTCGCGTCCGCCGAGGAACACGATCTGGTTCTTCTTGAGCGCGTCGAGCACGGGCTGCACGCTCTCCGTTTTGAAACGAATCTTCGCCATGGCCTGATAGAAACGCGGATCATCCGAACTGACCACTTCGAGATAACTGCGTTGCTTTGCCAGACGAATCGCCAGGCTCGCGAGTTGTTGGAGGCGGGCGTAAATGTTTTCCGGGCCAAGCTGCTTCAGGAACCGCACGCCCGCCATCATGCCATCAAAGATGGCGCGATTGTTGGTCCCAACCATCATGAAGCGCGCGGCCTTGAGCTGTTCCTTGTCGTCCCAGCGGCTCGAGACAATGGACGGCCAGAGCCGGTCCAGGGCGCCGTCTCGACCGTAGAGAAAGCCGCAGCCCGCCGGCGCGAACATCCATTTGTGCGGACTGCCCGCGAAGTAATCGCAGCCCAGATCACGCAGGTTCACGGGAATCTGGCCGTTCATATGCGCGCCATCCACCACGCTGATCACGCGCTTTTCGCGCGCCGCGGAACAAAGCTGCTTCACCGGGAGCACCAAACCCGTCGTGGTTGTGATGCCGCTGAAGCTGAGAACGCGCGTTCGTGGGCCGATGGCCGAAATCAGCCGATCGGCGATTTCGCCCGGATCACGCGGCGTGACGGGAATCTCGACCAGGCGCACGCGAATCCCGCGGCGCTTTTCCTGCACTCGCCAGCACATGGTGCCGCCGGCGTGTTCCTGGTTGGTCAGTAGGATCTCGTCCCCCGGCTCCAAATCGAGGCCGTTGGCGATGGCGCACATCGCTTCGGTGCAGTTGTGCGTGAAAGCCAGTTCGTCCTTGCGGCAGCCCAGGAACTCAGCCATCTCCTCCCGCTCCGTGTCGAGCGTTTCGTAGCCCCACCGCGGCGCGTCGTCCATCTCCAGCGCCGCGGCGCGTTCCAGGTAATCCGTCATGGCCCGAAGAACCGGTCGCGGCGTCACGCCCAGGCTGCCGTTGTTGAGAAACAGCCGGTCGTCGGGAAGAAGAAACTGCTCGCGGCGAAGGAGAGTCCAGTAAGTCTCCGGGGCGCGCCGAAGAAGCTCGGCGCTCGGCAGCGCGGCGGTCTGGGCGAGGATCTCCCGCGCCGGCTCCGACAACAGCGCGGCGCCAAAAGCCAGACGGCTGAGGGCATGGCGGCGATTCATGGTTGGGTTGTGTTCTGAATTCATTTCAGCACGCCTTTCAAGTGAACCCAGTTTTGGGGTGACTCTATTTCTGGGTGGCTGGATTTGCCGGATTCACCGAACCATCATTCGATGATCGCCCCGCAAAGGGAAGCCTGATTTTGGCGATCCCGCCGTCTTGTCCAGGGAAAGCTTCGACGGCTCGGTCTTGTCCGGTTGTAGCGCAGATTTTCAATCTGCAGCGTAGAGCAGGCTTTCCAGCCTGTTGGTTCGGGCGACTTCGCAGTCGGACGGTCCGACTGCGGGCTGGAAAGCCCGCAGAACCCGCAGCCTGGAAAGGCTGCGCTACCGCCGCCTCCGATGTTCCATGATGCCAGCGCGCAACTTTTTCTTAAACAAGCCGCCACCGCGGCGTTGACTGGGCGGTCCGTTCCTTTGGAAGAGATGAGCGGTCGCCCGATCGCGACGGTATTGCCGCTGCACGCGCGAGATTTCTTGAACGCGCTGCCGACCCTTCCCAGCCTCGATCAAACGAGCAGAGAGCCTGGATCCCTGCTGCGACCCCAACGCGGTCTGGCGGATTACTTTTCCGGAACCTGGCTCGTGCCGCGATGAAGTTCTGGCCGGAATTCAATCTTCACACCTGGAGGAAGCGGCCCACACCGTCACGAGCGGCAGTGAGATCGAAGAAGAACTCCGCGCTCTATTGGCTGCGTGACGGTGCAGCAGAGTTCTCAGATTTCGACTTCAACCGTGTCGCCGGTTACGCGCACGTTGTACTTCGCGACGCCTTCTTCGGAAGGAGGCGCCGTCACTTCGCCCGTCCGGAGCTTGAATCGAGCACCGTGCCACGGGCACTCGACTTCTTCACCCTCGACCGCGCCTTCGCTCAGCGAAGCACCCGCGTGCGGACAGGTGTCGTCAATGGCGAGGAATTCGCTGCCGAGATTGAACACGGCGATGCGTTTGCCTTCGGCCTCGACACATTTGCCGGATCCGACGGCGATCTCCGATTTCTTGGCGACGGCTATAAATTTTGGCATGGCGCGCTCTTTCTTTGCCCCGGAATTTATTCGGGGAGAAATGGATCAGCAACGCTTTTCGCAATCTGCAAGAAGCGTAATCCTCAGTAAAGGTGGAGCAAGGCTCCGGCCGAGCTTTTCCTCGATGGCACTGGCTGGGCAGGAGTCTCGCCGCACCGTCCTTAATCGTCGCTCCGTCGCGCTACTGGCGTCACAAAAAAGGCTTGAGTTCAGGGCCTCTTCCGCCTAGAAATTGCCCCAACAAGGAGCCCGATCATTCCGGTCGAAGCTCCCAAACAAGTGAGGTTTGTCCTATGAAAAAACTGGTCTTCGCTATCGGCGTCATCACGTTTGCCGCATTCAAAACCCAGGCCCAACTCATCTGGGTCAATGAATTCCACTATGACAATTCGGGCACGGACACAGGCGAGTTCTTTGAAATCGCGGCGCCGTCCAGTTTGACGGATTTGGCGTCGGTGACCTTGACGTTGTATCGGGGAAGCGACGGGACGAGTTACGGAAGCCACAAGCTCAGCACGTTCAGCGTCGGCTCAACCGCCGGGAACTACACGCTCTATTCGAAGAACATCAGCGGCATTCAAAATGGCGCGCCGGATGGTTTTGCGTTGGATCAGTCGGGGAGCGTTCTGCAATTCTTGAGCTATGAAGGTGCGTTCCAAGCCAGTGGAGGCGTGGCGAGCGGACTCACCTCCACCGACATCGGGGTCGCAGAATCCAGCAGCACGGCGTCCGGCGCCTCGCTTGGCTTGACCGGCACCGGCCATCTCTATGGCGAATTTCAATGGACGACCTTCACGGATGATTCCCCCGGCGGGGGCAATTCCGGGCAGACTTTCAGCGCCGTGCCGGAGCCAGGTGAATACGCGCTGTTTGCCGGTCTGGGCTTGCTGATCTTTGCCGTCTTTCGCCGACGCTGGGCCGCCGGCTGAGCCGTAAGTATTCAGGTCCGATGGGGACCCCACGCGCCTGCGTGGAGTGGTCACTACTGCTTGGTCCGCGGGATGGACGACAAAGCTCGTAGCGCAGAGTTGCACTCTGCCGTATCGCAGAATTGTATTCTGCGGGGCGTCTCCCAGTCCGAGCCCGCTGGGACTTGCCGGCGCCCTGCCGATTGGAAATCGGCGATACCGCAGATGGAAAATCTGCGCTACGGGTCTCCGGTCGATCTGTCGTCAATCCCACGGTCTGCACAGTAAATGGGTGAGTGTTTGAACCTTTTCTCGCCGCCTGCATTCTACTGGGTGTAAATGGCTGGAGTGACTTGCGAATCACCACTGCCGGTGAGAGAAGCCAGAGCCGGGGAACCGGACGTCTGGGATGCTCTCTTCAAGCGCTACCAGTTGCCGCTCTATGTCTATGTCTTCGATCTCGTCCGCGACGAACAAGCGAGCCTGGATCTCGTCCAGGAAACATTCGTCAACGCCGCGCGGCACATCGAACGGCTGCGGGAGGATGAGAAATTTGGCGCGTGGCTCTTCGGCATCGCGCATCAGAAATGCCTTCAACATTGGAGGAAACGCAGGCCCGAGGATCCACTCGACGAAACCCACTTGGAACATTGGGCGGAGGAAGACCTCACCCCGGAGCAATGGCTCATCCGGAAAGAACAGGAGGAGGAGTTTGTGAACCTTCTGGAGCATCTCCCCTGGCCGCAGCGTTCCGTGCTCGTGCTCCATTTCCTCGAGGAATTCTCGCTGGAGGAAATCGCCGGCATTTGCGGCCTGGCGGAAAGCCCTTCGAAAACTCGTCCTCGAAGTACCATGAAAACGCCCCGAGAAATTCTGTTGAAACGCCACGCGCCGGCGCAAACGCGGCTTGACGCGATCCGAGAACAGGTCGTCAAAGAACAGTTTATGCCCGGCTCCGCCCCGGAACGCGCCGACATGCTCGAATCCCCATCCGAGATCCGTCCGAGGAACGAACTGTGGGGGGAACTCGGCCGGCAAGTGTGGCGCGAGTTGATTTGGCCTTGCCGACGCGCCTGGTGCAGTTTGGGCGCGGTCTGGGTGGCGATTCTGACCCTGAATTCCTTAACGACTGAACCTGATCCGGCATCGAATCGCGACTCCCTTCTCCAAGTCCAGTCTTTGCTCAGGTTCATGCGGGAACAGCATCGCCTGGCCGCTGAACTCAGCGAGTCTTTTCCAACATCGGCTGCGGCTGAACCCTCGCTCGTGCCTGGTCCAAGGAGTGACCGGTCATTTCCCGAGCCGAATGCATCGAACGTATTCCAGGGGAGCGCACGCGCCTCGCGTGCTGTGGTTGGCGCCCTCGCCAACCACAACTGTGCCATCGAACAAGCGCCATTGAGTGAATTTCCGACGCGCCCTGCCGACCGGCGAGGCGCCGGTCGGAACACGCGGGGCGCGTGTGCTCCCCTTCAAGCGTGAATCGACCGAATTATCGAGTCGGCCCTAACCTCACTTTGTTATGAACGCGTCTCCCGAAGAACCCTCTCCGGCGAACCGCTCCTGGATTCTGCGCTTCGCACGTTGGCTCTTGAGTTGGCGAATTCTTCGCCGCTTCCTCGTGGCCGCCGCGAGCGTTGTGACCGTGATCGCTCTGATCTACGTCGAGGAGAATTGGCGCGGCAAAAGCGCGTGGGAGAAATTCAAACGCGAGTGGGAAGCCAAAGGCGAACGCTTCGATCTGGCTTCGTTCGTTCCCAAGCCGATGCCGCCGGAACAGAATTTTTTTGCCACGCCGTTCTGGGCCTCACTCGACTACGAGCGAAACCCGCAAACCCAAGAGGTCAAATGGAAAGATACCAATGGGTGGCAACGGACTCAACAGTTGGACATCTATGGCCCCCGCCAGCCCCAAGTCACGTTGCCGTCCTTGGGAACAATGCACCGCCGAGAACTCACGGATCTCCGTGAGTGGCAGCAGTATTATCGCGCCAACACCAACTTTCCTTCCGCACCGCAGCCGCAAGAACCGGCCCAAGACGTCCTCCTCGCTTTGGGCAAATTTGACCGAGTGCTGGCCGAATTGAGTGACGCGAGCCGCCGGCCCTACGCGCATTTTCCAGTCCATTACGGAGAAGGGTTCGACGCGTTGCTTCCGCATCTCGCGGCGCTAAAAGGGCTGAGCCAGGCGCTGCGGCTGCGCTCGATCGCGTTTCTGAGCGCCAATCAACCGGACGAGGCGCTGAATGATATCAAACTGGGTCTTCGCCTCTCTCAAGCTTCCCAAGCCGAACCTCTTCTCATCTCTTACCTGGTCCAGATCGCCATCAACCAGATTATGCTGAACTCCGTCTGGGAAGGCCTGGCGCTGCATCGCTGGAACGAAGCCCAGCTTGCCGAACTTCAGCGCGCGTTGGAATCGATGGATCTGCTGGCCGATTACTTGCGCGCGATGCGCGGCGAACGCGCCTTCAGCAACGATCTGATGGACAAGTTGCGCCGAGGCCGATACCCGGCTTCAGCGCCGGCTCCTGATGAAGCCGGACCGGCGGACATCACGCGCGTAACGGCCTGGGCGCCGAGCGGATTCGTTTACCAGAATCAACTTCACATCAACCGCCTTCATCAGGAGAGGACGCTGCGGGTGATCGACGCCTCCGAGCACCGCGCCTATCCCGAACGAGCACGGGAGATGGAGGATCCTCCAGAACTCCGGAAAACGACGCCTTACAATATTCTCGCCCGACTGTTGTTTCCGGCTCTCACCAAGACCGCCATCAAGGCCGCGACCGCACAGGCCATGCTTGATCTGGCCACCGCGGCCTGCGCGCTGGAGCGGTATCGCCTGGCCAACGGCCAATTCCCGGACACCATACTGGCGCTGGTGCCGCGATTCCTCGCAAGGCCTCGCATGGACGTGATTGATGGCGAGCCTCTGAGGTATCAGCGAACGGCCGGCGGGCAGTTCATTCTCTACTCCATCGGCTGGAACGAAAAGGATGACGGTGGTGAGGTCGCGCTGACGAAAGGCAAGCCGCCGGGGCCGGACTTCACGCGGGGGGATTGGGTCTGGCGTTATCCTCCTAAATGAATGGTCGGAGCGACAGGATTTGAACCTGCGACGTCTTGGTCCCAAACCAAGTTTTCAGGGTTTTCGTCGTTGCTCATGGTTGCCTTTCTGTGCCATTTCTTGCCGCTACAGATACTCTGAATCGCCTGTGTTTGCAAGCTGTTTCTGGCATCTAGCGGCAACGATGGGAACAAAATCTTGTGCCAAATTGTGTCCGAACCTGCACTTGTGCCAATGTTGTGTCTGCCATCGGAAAGGCCGGAAATCTGTGCCAAACTGTGTCTGGGATTCTCCTTTGGCCGGCTCTGGAAACGCTGTTCTGAAGCCAACTGTGAGCGAAAGCGGGGTGTCGTAGCAGAACTCGTCCCGCCGCGTACGATCAGGCTTCGACTGGCCGCCCAGCGCGTCCGCTCGAATTCCTCAACGCCCCAACGGTAATCCATCCCCAAATCGCAACGTGCTAAACCGGGGGGTATCGCGGGGCTGCCGGCCCCCGCCGGCCCGATTACGAGGATGCGTCCATGCGCGACTCACGGCCTCGTTTCAGTCTCACCGGGGCACCAGGGACGCCGCTTTCGTTCCCCTCCGGTTGTGAATGAGTTTCTCTCGACCACTGCCACCCGGATACAAGGTTCTGCGCCCGATACGATACATGCTTCTGCCGAAGTTGCCCGATCAACCTGTGGCGCCACGTCAGATTCCCACTCGGCGACGCCGCAGACCCGGGCTTCTGTGCTGCGGGCTTCTCTCCCAGAAACTCCAGAAACCACGGCAGTCCCGCGCGCCACTGATTCAACTGCCACGCCGGTGGATTCCGCGTCCGCCGCAACTCCCGATCAAATTCATTCGCCAAGTCCCGGCCTGGCGGTGCCGAGGGTTGCCGTTTCCGGCCATAGCCCAGAAACCACCGGATGATGACGCGATGTTGGTGCTTTTCCTTTTCCGTGAACGGGGCTTCTGCCAGCGCCTGCTCCCAATCTGAGTTCTGCATTTGTCCCTCCTTGGTTGACTTCTGGATAACATCGGAGCCCGCATACTGCCAAGCCAATTCCTCGGCCGGCGCGCTCGCCCTCCCAAGCCGCCCCGTCCGACCCGGTCTCCCCGCTCAATCCGCCTGGCCGTCAGGCGGTTGACAGCGGCTGAGCTTGCGTCCACATTCACCCTTGAACTCCAGAAGGAAGTCAAAATGCAGCCGATCACAGGGTCGAAGCCCGCCGACAAAACCAGAAGTCAAACCGCCCGTTTTGGCCTCGACCGCCCCGAATTGGTAGTAACTGACTTCCACACAATTAAATAGTTCGGTAAACGGATTCGCGCGTCACTAACGAGTCATGAGCACGTCAACATTGGATTCACGGCTGTCAATCCACTTATACCAGCCGACCTTGGAAGGCGTATCGACCCAATTTGCGCTGGTTCGCTTCGCGCTGCAGAAACTGTCCAAGGCGAGGATAAAAAAGTTCTATCATGCTCGTGTGGACGCTATGGAAGCAGGTCTTGCTGCGTATTTGCGGCGACTCGATCCGGAAACAATGCCAGGAGGTCACGAATTCGCGAAGGTTAAGGATGGTGCGGATGCTGTCCTCCGGCATTCGCGCAAGGATGCTTCCAAGCAATCTAGACCTAGCGACGCACGGTTTAAGAAGGAGTTGTCAGAAGATCGTCTGAACCAGAGCGAGCTTCTCCTGCTGGTGGCCCACTTCGAGTCATTCTTGAAGGAGATTCACCGCACTTTCTTGCTTGCAGACCCAGTAAGAGTATTCGGGAAGAGCGAGAAGGAAGTGAAGCTGAATGAGATATTCCCCTCCGACGCGCATCCGGCACCCCCGTTCGACAAATTCCTGAACGAAACAGTCATCAGAGAGATTAAGAAACTCGACTCTCAGCGGATTGAGCAAAAGGCCGATTACTTCCAGAAGCACTTTGGCGTTGTGTTCGGAACCGACGATGACATGAAAGACCTCAAGAGCCTGCTGGAAATGCGCAACCAGATATCCCACGAAATCTACAAGCGCCCAGCGGAGAGTCTTGAGCAGATATCCGATCAGCATATTGTGTCAGAGCAGATGCTCGGAAAGGCCCGCTGGCTGTTTTATGAGGTGCCTCGGCGCTGCATCGAGGTGGGCGCTCGGGACTACCCGGCACATTTTCGGTCGATCAATGTCACCGGGGCATGATCGGACACCGAACCAGGCGCTGGAGCCGAACCGCCGCTGAGCGCCTCGATTTTGATACGGACGGATTTATGAACATCACCGGACAAAACCTGATCTCGTTTCCTGCGGCGGTCGCTCAGCTTGGTCGTTAGGCCGACTCGCACGCCATGAAAACTCAGTTTCTTCACGAGCACCACAATCGGCAGGACAAGGCACGTAAGCCCGATTATCGCGGTGAGATGATTGAACGCGGACGCTCTGAGCCATCGAACATCACTGAGCGGCTGAACGCGAAAGTTGAAATCAAGAAGGACACAGTGCGCCGATGGCGCAAGCAGAGATTCTTTTACGGTGGTCGAGTTCTCAAACTCGGATGGCCTCTTGAGCATTTTGCGAAGGTGAACGCTCTGCCTCCGGCAGAGCCGAGCACCAAAAAGGCATACGATGCCATCAGGGCCGTAGCGGAGCGAGACATGGAGAGAATTACGACCGCCATCATGAAAACGGGAACAGTTCGATACAGACGATTGTTCGGTTCACTGACTATTCCTTACGTCGAGTGGGAGTGCGACGGCATCGAGTGTGGCGAAATCAAGAAGTAGGAGACAGAGCATGAGCACAAACCGCCGGCCTAACCATGCGCAGCGAACCCGGCCATCGCGTCGCGGTTGCAATCCGACGCTCTCGTGGGCCGGGTCGCTGAGCTTGGGTCGTTAGGTGCTGATGAGTTTTCGCCATGAAAAGAAAAGGCCAATCATGGAAAAAGGGGATGAGCCGCAAGGAGGCTGATGCCGAAAAATTCCGAAAGTTCCTTGAGAGACGCGGACTCAATCCAAAGAGAAAGAGGGTATGGGTCCAAATTGTGCCCGGTGGCGCTCCCGGGCTCGGCAAAAAGGCTTAGTGGGCACCTAACTAACTAACACGAGAAAGGAATGTAGAGAACGCGGGAGGAGGCCAATCGAGGGTTAGCCCCAAAACGTTTGCATGACTGATACGGAAAGGCAGCAAGAGACGTAACGGCAAACATGAACATCTGGCTTCGTCTGATCACGCAATGCTCGAACCGATCTCGTCTGTGGAAAACGCGACTCAAATCGATCCAAGCGTGGCGCGACAAAGTGAGAGGGCTTGGGACGACGAGCTTAGGATCGGCATTACCCGATACCGGGACGTAGGGGACGTTTAGTGGAGCCTCTCCCTCGACCAAAGGTCCTCGGCCAAGGAGTTCTTCTCCGGGGACTCTTCCAGGTCGTCCCACTTCATCACTCGGCTGGGGTCCCTCTGGACGGCTTGTAGGAATGACTGGAGGCCCACTAGCTGGCGGGATAGGGACTTGCGGTCCTTGAAGTGGTCCCGTCTGAGGAAGACCGGGTACGTTTCCAGGTGATCGAGGAGGTATCGGCCTTCGGACACCGCCGCCGGGAGGTCTTCCTTGGCCTTCGCCAGCCAGTGCTGGACTACGGCCTCCGCTAGTCGGTCCGCCAGATTCTCCTGTTGATCGTCGTTGAGCTTCATCGATTTTTGTCTCCAGCGATTCCCATGTTTCAAACACCGGCGGAGGCGAGATCCACGGACGGGCGAGACCGCCTTCCGCTGGGGTCAATGTA
>VHCZ01000066.1 GCA_016871535.1 Verrucomicrobiota bacterium | reverse complement strand
TTAAATACAGCTCACAAGCACAAAAAAGCCTCCAGTGCAAAAAAACCACTAGAGGATAGCCGACGTGGAAAATTAAGCGCTTTTACGAGGGATTACGGGCAGCCTCCCCACTGTCTGAATCGCAGTGCCGATTTGTCTCGTTCAAGGCTCGTCCACGGCAACTGGCAACCACACCACAAACACTGATCCTTTCCCCTGCTCGCTCTCGACCGCGATATCCCCACCCATCATCAGAGCAAACTTCTTGCACAGCGCCAGGCCGAGTCCCGTGCCGCCGTACTTCTTCGACGTGCTGGCGTCGGCTTGAGTGAAGGCCTGGAAGAGCTTGCCGAGTTGCTCCGGCGTCATGCCAATGCCCGTGTCGCTCACGCAAAATCTGATCTGGGGAGCACACGCGCCTCGCGTGTCGGTTCCGGCGCCCTCGCCGGAACCTTCTCCTGACGCACTCCCGGACGAAAGCGGTTTTGACCCTTCGGACGCCCCCGAGTGGCTGAGGCGGGGCGCCTCAGCCGGCACGCGAGGCGCGCGCGCTCCCCCGCGCTCCACGCTCAGACGAATCACGCCGCGCTCCGTGAACTTCGCCGCGTTGGAGATCAGGTTGAACAACACCTGCCGCAGCTTCGTTTGATCGGACCGCATCGTCCCGACGTCCGCCGGGCAGTCCACTTCGAGCCGATTCGCCTTCTTCGCGACCAACGGTTGAACTGTGGCCGTGACTTCGCGGACCAGCTTGGCCACGTCGAACTCCTCGACGAACAACGTCATCTTCCCGGCTTCGATCTTGGAGAGATCCAGAATGTCATTCACCAAGCCGAGTTGATGCTTGGCGGCGGCTTGAATTTTCTGGAGGTCAGGCACGAGCGCTTTGTCGCCCATCTCTTCCAGTTCCTCCTGCACCATTTCCGAGTACCCGATAATGGCATTGAGCGGCGTGCGCAATTCGTGCGACATGCTGGCGAGGAATTGCGATTTGGCGGAGTTGGCATCATCGGCCTCTTTTTTGGCCGCTTCCAACTGGGTATTCTTGGCCGCCAGCGTGAGCTGGCGTCCCGCCGGGTTGGCAAAGGCCAGGTGAGGCGCGCCACCCCGCAAGTTGCTCAGCCAAACGTCTTGGGCAGCCGGGCCGCAACTGAAGATCTGTTTATTGAGCCAGCCATCAAAGGCTGTCCAGAGCACCCAGGCTTCCAAGGTCGCATCGCTCAGCGAGCTGAAGACGTCGGGCGGCAGTTCAACGTACGACTCGTGGCCGTCGAGGACCAGCGCTTGGGGTAACACCTGGAGGTCGCCCGCCTGTGGTCTTTCGGCAGATACGACTTTGGCGGTGCCGGAAAGAGTGCCATCGTGGCCGCGATTTGTCAGGTCCTTGGCTGAACCATCCTCGAAATTCCAAAGGCCAGCTAGATTCGATTCACCACCACGGAGACGTCCGAACATGGCCTGGCGAATTTCTGCTGGTTCCTTCGCTTTGTTCCAAAGGCGCAGTTCAGCGATCTGTCCCGCAAAGGTCGGACCCAGGGTGAACGAAAAAGGACTGGCTTCGCTGGCCGGCTCAATTTCCCGCGCCAACTCAGCCTCGTTCATCAAAACGCCATTGATGGAGGTCTGCAAGCGCGTGCCCCGAATGGCAACGGCAATATGATACCACCGTCCGGGCTGAAGAGGCAGATCGCTGCTCAATGTGATGGGTCGAAAGTTTCGGATTTCCCGAAGCACAGTGGAAAATCCGTTGGCCGCCGCGGGCTGTTCCAAATGCATCAGGAAGGAGCGGGCTTCCCTGGCATACGATCCGGCAAACAGGATACGGCCATGCTTCCCAAACTGGGCGGGTTTCACCCGCGTCTCCAACGTGAACTCCTTCACCCCCCAAAAGACCTTCGCGGGCAGTTCCACCGTGCCGGATTGGCCGTCCAGTTCGAGGACGCGGTTCTGCGCGGGCGCGGTACGGCTGCTGAAAAGAAGAAGAACCGAGATCGCGCAGGTCAATCGCGTTCGGAGGAGCGCTCGCCGCATAATAGTTCCAACGCCTGAGCCGAAGGTCCGTGGTCAACGGCGCCAGCGTAACGAGCTCTCTCGCCGCGAGCAATGGCGAATGCTGGGAATTGGCTCAAACACTTTGCGGCGGAGCGCGGGACCTCCCGGCCCCCAGCACCCAGAGTAGGCGAATCCCAAAAGACGAAAGCAACAGCAACATTCACGCGCTGCGACCGGGGACCGGTCGCGGTCCGGTTCGTTCGCTCGCCTCAGCCGCGACTGGCAAACAAATCAGGAAGCGAATGAAGATCGTTATTTCCTTTGTTTCGTTCTGAAGTGGATTTACATTGCGTTCGAGAATGCACCCGGAAAATCAGCCCATCATGCAACAACCCATTGGCAAAGTCGTGGGCCGGCGCAGAACTCCGTTTCAAAAACTCAATCAACTCGAAGATCTCACGCGTTTTCTCAAACAGCATGTCCACGGAGCCTTCACCCGAGTCGAAGGAGACTATTTCCCGGTTCGGAAAACTGTTGGTCGATCTCGCCAAGTGCCAAATTGATTTCACTGTCGTCGGTGGCCTGGCGGTGATCTTCAATGGTTACGACCGTTTGACGCTGGACGCAGATGTGCTGGTGGATGACGCCCCTGCGAATCTCGAGAGACTGCTCGATTGCCTTTCACATTGGGGTGAAGGCTGGGCTCGCGAATTGACATTGGAAGATTTCGCGCCGAAGGAAGGTTCCATTCGCGTGATGGAGGAATTTGACCTCGACATCTTCACACGAATGCGAGGCAAAAGTTGGAAGGATTTCCAGCCCCGTTTCCGACACCTTGAGGTTGGGGACGCACGCATTCCCTATTTGCATCCGTTGGACCTGATCTTTCTCAAGCAGGGCTCCTGGCGGGAAAAGGACAAGCTTGACGTGCTCGCAATGCAGGAAGTCCTCGCTCGAGAAAGCGGCGCGCGATGATCAATTCTCAGTTCCTGTTCTCTCCAACTGCGCCCGGAAGCGTAAGAATAAACCTCGATCCTTTGCCGTATTCACTGTGGACCGAGATGTCACCCCCCATCATTTGGGCAAACTTCTTGCAGAGCGCCAGGCCAAGACCCGTGCCGCCATATTTCGTCGCCGTGCTCGCGTCCGCTTGCGTGAAGGCCTGGAACAATCTGCCCAGTTGTTCGGGTGTCATGCCGATGCCGGTGTCACTGACCTGGAAAGTGATCCGTGAGCAGTGATCAGTATTCAGTGACGGGGAGATCTGTTTCTCCAACTGACTACTGATTACTGGACACTGATTACTGTCTATACTCACTTTCAGCGGCGGGGATTTGACCTCAGCGTGGCCTACCAGTTCGCCACCGAAGCGGGCGGCGGCAGGCGGGTTCGCGAGGCGGATGTGATGGTTGGGCAGACGCCAGTGTTGCGCCTCACCTATGGGCCGGCTTCAACCCTGCTGCGGGTAAATCGCGGCTGGCGCACGGCAGATGCGCCGGGGTTTTTGGTGGATATGGAGAGCGGTGAAGTGCTCAAGGCCGCGCCTCCCGCCGCCGGACCAGCGCCCCGCCCGCGCCGGTTGGAGCGGTTGCAACTCGCCGTCCAGTCCACGCAAAACATCCTGCTTGTGCGCCTGCTTCGGCCCGAACTCCGCAGCGATAGCGGCATTGAGGCAACGCTTCAATACGCTCTGCATCGAGGCATGGAACAGTTGTTCCAACTGGAAGAATCCGAGCTTGGCGCGGAACGGGTCGGTGAAGGCGAGCAACGCGCCATTTTGTTCTTTGAGTCTGGTGAGGGTGGCGTTGGGGCGTTGCGCCGCCTGGTGGACGAGGCCGATGCCGTCGCTCGGCTTGCTGTCGAGGCGCTGGAACGTTGTCACTTCGACGCCGCTGGCAACGACCAGCGGCCAACCTGTTTGGCTGCCTGTTACGAGTGTCTGATGAGCTTCGGCAACCAATACGAATCTCTCACGCTAGACCGTCATAACTTGCGCCAGCACCTTCTCGATCTGGCGGGCAGTCGCACGTTCCCGCGCATCGCCGGTCGGGATTGGAATGCCCATCTGGCCTGGCTGCGCTCACTCACCGATTCCCGCTCCGACATCGAGCGCAATTTCCTCACGGCGCTGGCCGCTGGTTTCCACCGCCTGCCGGACGAAGCCCAGCGGCCAATCACCGAGCCACGCTGCATCCCGGACTTCTTCTACACGCCGAACGTCTGCGTTTTCTGCGACGGCTCCGTTCACGACGAACCGGCCCAGGTTGCGCGCGACCGCGAGTGCCGCACGGAGTTGGTCAATCGTGGCTACCGTGTCCTCGTCATTCGATACGATCGGAGCATGGAGGAACAGATTGCGGAATATCCAGCAGTCTTCGGACTGACTTCCGTCGGATGAATTCATAAACATGGTTTCCGCCTCGCCACACGCTGAACTATCTCGCCGAGAAAATCCGCGCCCTGCTGGGCCGACCGGAAGCCGTCGTCCTCATTCCCCGATTGGCCTCCTCCCGCGTTCTCTACATTCCTTTCTCCTGTTAGGCCACGTCATCAATCAATGCTGGACGTAATGAGCGAAGAAAGCATGTCGCCCTTGCCGACCAGCGGACCGCTCGAATCTCTAGTCTCGTTGGTGCGCGCTGCGGCGCGAGACATCCTGCGAGCAAAATCCCTCCGAAGCCGCTGATTTTGATGAATGTTCGTGCGGTCATTCGATAATCCTCTCGGCATTATTCCACTGCTACCGTGAAACTCTTCACGAGCCCATCTGCTCCGATGACAAAGTTCGTGTTCTCCCTCCAGGTCATGTAATCTGGCGCATGACGCTTCCCTCCGCCGCCAATCGTCATCGTCCACCCCTTGCGCGTCCCGGCTTGTGTCGCGCGGTATGTCCACAACTGCTCACCCGAAGAAAGCCGGGCTGTGGCATCTGGAGGCCCTTTTGCCTTGAGCAGGTCGTCAGCGTTCTTGCCCACGAAGGCATTTGCGCTCTGCGAAAGCCGTTCCGACATTATCTGCTGGTGGCTTGCACAGCCGACCAGGGCGACCGTTAGGAACAAGATCGCTGTTGTCTTCAGTGTTTTCATGGTGATGCTGCGGACCTTTTGTGCCTAACGACACGACTCACCGACGCCGCGCCAGTGATGCCAGATATGAAACCGAGGCGCAATCGCGGGGTAGGCCATTGGTTGAGCACCGGAAACCTCCTGATCGCTGAAAGCGTGGTAGTTCGGAATTGAGTTGAAGCGGTTCGACCAGCGGGCGCCAGAAACCTCCGGAAGCAAGTCGCGGTGACGTGCCCAGTTGGCCACCGTAGATCTGGTAAACGCCGTAGTCGGTCGGGCCGACAAGCTGCGAAACGGCGGCGAAGCGGAAAGGGCCGTCCCAGTCGAGGTGCATGATTGTGTCCGGATCATTCATGGGGTATGGGCGCGACTCAGACGAAGCCCTCAGCTACGAGCTTGCTGCCGGCGGTGTCGATCTCGTGTCGCTCTCCGGAACCCTCGCACACACGACACCAACTCTCGCTGATGAGCTTTGGAGGCTCGGAGGTTAGATCGAGCCAATACGCAAAGCCGCCACACATCCCGGGCACAGGAAACCAAGCTCGCTCGTCCTCTGTCGTTGGTGTGGTTTCGTCGAGCCTCGGGAGTTTAAGGTTGGCAGGCGGCTCATGTAGCAACGCGACGCGGCCGCGAATCACTTCGTGGAAGTTGCGTTCGATTGCCTTGAGAATGGCTCGTGAGGGATGCTTCATAGCGCGAGTGCGAAATGGCCTAACGACGAAGCTGACTGACAGCCATGAGCGCCGCCGAGGGCCAAGAATCTGCAAGGACGCCAGACACGGCGCTCATGGCTGTTGGTCGAGCGATTGGTTAGCTGTCATTTCTCGTGAACCATGTAACTGTCCTTTTGATAAGGCTAGCATGGGATCGTGTAAAAAAGTGCCTCGACGGATGCTGCGGCGACCTGAGGACAAGCGTCCTGAACCCGCAGCGAGGCAATCTCACAACGATGAAATCCTGAATCAGGTCCGTCGGCGGCGCTGGGAAAGACTCCGCGTGACGCGCAAGATAGGTGGACAAAACGTCCCAAGTGCGCCGGACGAGAGTGATGACAATGCGCGGCTTGGACTGAAGCATAACGTCGAATACGTAATCGCAGCCTCGACTGAGGTACGACTCTGGAATGCGCCGGTGGTCTGCGTTGTGTCCCCAATCGAGGTTCGTAACCGTAGTAAGTGCCAACGCGTGCTCCGTGCGTCTGAATGCTGCTGCTGCCAGCATCTGCCATCGCGCATTGCGCCCTTTGTTTGTCGAGTAGTCGATCTTCCCGGCATCTCGCCCAACATACGCATGGGAGTCAATGGGGCGACGCGGCCCGCCTCGCCAACTGTCCGCCGAAGAAGCCATACCGCCGGGGCTCGGGCCGACCAGCATGAGCCAGCCATTGGCTGCTCCTCAACAACCACGTGGCCACGTTCGCCTGCGATTTGCGTGCGGCCCAGAAATCGAGGCGTCGAAGCGCACGGCAGCGTCTGGGCTAAATAGCGGTGAGGTCATGACAGCTAACGGAGTTGTTTCGAGCATATTCAACGCTTTGCAGGGAGGTATCAAGAGCGAGGACGGTTTTGTTCGGGATCCGACGAGTCCGAAGGCGAAGACTACTTGCAGAACGTCGCGGCGGTGTTCGCGTGCTACCGTTCCGTCCCTCGACCGGCCAGAATCCCGCCCAGAACTCCCACTGACAACGGCAAGGCCAGCCGGGCTTGGTATTCACGTATTGCGGCTCGATCAACAGCCACGACCAGTATTTCTGCCCGCTCCTGGATGAGGGGAAACTCGTCCCGGATGCGGAAGCCATCCTGATCAGTGTGATGGGGGGAGCGGACCTGACGAGCATAAGGCGCAACGCATCCGGTAACGTGCGAACGCCTGAACGAATCATCTGCTCTCCTGTGATCACCGAAACGGCCGAGGCCGCTTGGAACCACTTCTCGGGTTTCCTGGAGACCGAGGTTACGAGGACGTCTTCGAGACTGAGTTTGGAAAGCAGAGAGATGCGGTTCGTATCAACCTCTGCCGCTGCGACGATACACGTGGCACATAAGGCAAATGCGACACGCCGAATCTTTTTGGGCATGCGGCGGACAATACTTGTTGCGGGTGTGAATGGCAACTCCGGAATCAGATTGGCTTCGGTCTGGAGAATCTGCCGGGCCAGCACGTGCGTCTCCTCGCGGTGGTGGGCCGCAATCTTTTCGCGCGGGATGTTATCGACCAAAGATCGGCGTTGAGCAGTCGTTTAATGCCTGGATTCGCTCGGTGCTCCGGCGCGCGTCTCCGGCAGATCGCCCTCGCCCAGCTTGCGTTTGAATAATTCGATTACGAGCGCATAGCACAGGTGCGCCAGGGCCGGATCGTAGCGATAGCCTTCGTCGCGCATGAACGCGTGCTGGCCGTTGAACTCGTGCCAGGTGAAATTCAGTGCGGCGTCGGTCATGGCGTTGTAGATCAACGCCCGGCCTTCGCGTGGCACATGCGGATCCTGCCGGCCCCAGATCATGAGCATCTCCCCCTGGATTTCCTTGATCCGATCGAGCGTGTTGTCGCGCGTGCCTTTGCCGAGGCCGCGTTTGTGGATGTCGGTGGCGTAGAAGCAGACGCCGGCCAGCACGTCCGGGTTCATCGCGGCGCGGAAGGAAAGATGCCCGCCGATGCAAATCCCCATCACTGCGATGCGGCCCGTGCAAACGGGATGAGATTTCAAACATGCCAGAGCCGCACAGGCATCGCTGTCGTAACTCGCCAGTTCTTTGGTGGTCTTGAGCGCATTGCCACGATCCGCCCCGGCCTGATCGTAGGCCAGCACCGTCCCGGCAGGCTCGAATTCATGATAGATTTCCGGCGCACCCACCAGGAAGCCGTGCCCGGCGAGCATAGCGGCGGTCCGGCGAATCGGCCCGGTGACTTGGAAGATCTCGGAATACAGCAGAACGCCCGGATAACGGCCAGCCGCTGCGGGTCGAAAAATGTAAGTTCGCATCGGGCCCGTGGGGGTCTGCACATCGATGGATTCGTTGTCTTTGATCGTCATACTCAGCCCATTTAACCGATTTAACGATTTAACCTTTGAACGCTGTAACGAATTGGCTGCGGAGGCTAAGCAGCTACTGCTTGATCCGCGGGATGGACGACAAAGCTCGTAGCGCAGAGTTGCACTCTGCCGTATCGCAGAATTGTATTCTGCGGGGCGTCTCCCAGTCCGAGCACGCTGGGACTTGCCGGCGCCCTGCCGATTGAAATCGGCGATACGGCAGATTGAAAATCTGCGCTACGGTTCTCCGGTCGATCTGTCGTCAATTCCACGGTCTGCACAGTAACCAGCCCCCAGTTTCCGAGCCGCCAGCCGTTTCACAAAAGCTTCGTGATCGGGCTGATTGAGCCGGGCCTGCAACGTCCGCGCCAATCCCGCTTGATCGTGCGTCAGCAGCGCCGTCAGATTCAGCACCAATCCGGGAAACACGCGGCTGGAAATGGTATTGTTTGGCCCCGGAAGATTCAACGTGTATTCGCCCTTGTCCATCTGGAACCACTCGACTTGGTTTTCCGACACGCGCCAGGCGATGAATTCCCGCACGCCATTGCGCCGATACGCCGCCAGTTTGGCGCGCAGATCGTTTATCCCCCGGCTGAAGATCGCCTCGGCCATCAATTCGGGCGCGCCTGCGATGCGATTGATAGCCGGCACATGGGGTGCGTTTTCGGGGAGAGAACTCTCGCAAGCAGAACTTCGCACATTGTCTCGCTGGGCGCCCCCCTCTGCCGTTCCCTCAAGAGGGTGTCCGCAGGACGGGAGCGGGGGACGTTCGTGGGGAGGAAGGATTTGCAGAACGCCGTCGGGCCGGAGAACGTTCTCCCGATCGAGCAGAACCAGGGGCTGCGCGGCGAAACGCAGCCCAGGCGTCGCCCTCGCGTATCGTTCCAAACACACCGTGATGACACTTCTCGGACCGAGGGATTGCGGCGAGTTCCGCAGCGGATCAAGCTGAACGATGCCTTCGACCAGTTCGACTTTTGCCGGTTGGGGAAGCGCCTCGCAACGCCGCAGGAATTCTTTCGCATTCAGGCAATCCCCATCCTCCAGAGGCCCGGCGCTCGTCTCCAGCCTCATCGGGCGGCCGGGACTATGGGGGGGGGCGTCCATCGGAGCTTACGACACTCCATAATTCGGAGTCAGCGCGCCGCGCCAAACCCGGAGCCAGGTCCGGCCAATCAGAAAAAGTTTTTGAGTTTTGCTCAGGCGCGTCGAGGCGGAATCGAACACGTTGAACCGGTGGTGTTCCAGCTTCTCCAGCAGCCGCCAATAGACCGATCCCATCAACTCGGCGCTGGCCATCGAGCGCCGGTCCTCGGCTGGCAGCGCCTGGCCAGCCTGCAAATAGAATCCCCGCGCGCGGCCGGCCACGCTCTGCGCGAGTTCGTAAAACCGAGCCGAGTACCGGCATTCAAGAATGTCTTCCGGCGTCACGCCGAACCGCTGCAGTTCGCACATCGGCAGATAAATCCGGCCGCGCTCCCCGTCCGACCGGACGTCGCGCAGAATGTTCGTGAGTTGCAGGGCCTTGCCCAGATAGACGGCATAATCGTGGCAGCCTGGATTTTCGTAGCCGAAGATTTCGATGCTCAGCAAGCCGACGACCGAGGCCACGCGATAACAGTATTCGTCGAGTTCCGCGTAAGTTGCATAGCGCTTGATATCCAGGTCCATCTCAACTCCGCGCAGGAGTTCGTCGAAGCGGGAGTATGTCAGGCCGTAATGAGCGATGACCGGCTGCAGTTCCCGAACCACCGGAAGATCGGGAACGCCGCCCTCGCAGGCCGCACGCACATCCGATCGCCACAGACTCAGGCGTCGCCGGCGTTCCTCGATCGGCAAGGACTCATCGTCGGCGATGTCATCGACTTCGCGGCAGAAGGCGTAAAGCACGGCCATGCCGGCGCGCCGCTCCTTCGGAAGGAGAATGAAGGCCAGCGCGAGGTTGGAGGCGCTTTTACGAGTAATCGACTCGCTGACTTGCATGCCCGTTGAGGTCAACCGTGAAGTTCAGGAAGGCTTGGTCGGCTCACTGGCTCGCGGATGCGGCAGCCCCCCGCTTTCTGCCAGAGTCGGATTCCGCGTGCGATGGCCGCGTCGTTTCCAGCGGTATTTGTAGCGCCGGCGGCTTTCGGGCGCTTCGGGTTCTGTTTCCTCGTCCTCCGCCGGGCTGTTTCCGCGATAGACCCTTTGCGCGTCATCCACGTGCTTCTTCGTGCGCCGCCGGCGGTACAGATACCTGACCCAGGCCATCAACGCGAGCAACAGGCACAAGGCCATGACCACGATCAGCACCACGTCCCGCAAAAGCAAGCCGGGGACTTTGCTGAGGGGTTGCCTCAATGTAACCTCCATTTGCGCCAGCAAGGGCAGCCATTCTCCAGATCCAATCATCGTGATGTTTCCTTTTCGTTTGCGACCGACGTATCTTCATCAATAGCGGCGTCTGCGCTAATGTTCAAGCGTTGCATTCGGTAGCGCAACGCGTGCCGGCTGATCTTAAGCTGGTCGGAAGTTTTGCTCAGGCTGTAATGGTTCTGCTCCAGCACCGAGGTGATCAACTCCCGCTCGAACTTCGCCATCGAATCGTCCAGGGAATTGGTGACCGGGATAGTCGGCACGCCCGATTTGCGCAGCCGCGCCTCCAATTGAAAGTCCGGGAGGCTCGTGACCTGGACTTCGTCGCTGGATTCCAGAATGACGGCGCGCTCAATCACATTCCGGAGTTCGCGCACATTGCCGGGCCAATGATGCGAGAGCAGTTGCTGCTGCGCGGCCTTGGACAGGCCCTTGATGTGCTTGTTCATCGACAGGCTGAAATGCTTCAGAAAATGCTCGGCGAGCAGTACGATGTCGTAGCCGCGGTCCCGCAGCGGCGGCGGGCGGAATTGGACGACATTCAGCCGGTGGAACAGGTCCTCGCGAAAATGATTCTCCCGGATCGCGTCGATGATGTCGCGATTCGTGGCGGCGATCAGGCGGACATCGACGCGCAATTCCTGGTTGCCGCCCACGCGCGTGAACGTGCCGTCCTCCAGGAAGCGCAGCAGCTTCGCCTGGAGTGACCGGCTCATGTCGCCGATCTCGTCGAGAAAGATCGTGCCGCCGTCGGCTTCCTCCACGCGGCCGTGCTTCTGTTTGAGCGCGCCGGTGAACGCGCCTTTCTCGTGCCCGAACAACTCGCTTTCGAGCAGATTCTCCGGGATGGCGGCGCAATTGATCCGGACATAATTGCCCTCCGAGCGCCGGCTCAGGCTATGGAGAGCGCCCGCGATCAATTCCTTGCCCGTGCCGCTTTCGCCCAGGATGAGCACTGTGGCGTTGGTCGGGGCGACCGTTTGGATGAGCAGCCGCAGTTCCTGAACATTGGGCGATTCTCCGATCAACTGATCGAGCCGGTAAGGTTCGCCGGCGCGAGCTTTGAGCGCGGCGTTTTCCATGAGCAGCCGGAAACGCTCCGCGCACCGGGCGACGGCGTGCAGCAATTCTTCCGGAGCAAAAGGTTTGGCCAGGTAATCGATGGCCCCGGCTTTGATCGCTTCGACCGCCAATTTGGGCGTGGCATAGGCGGTGATTACCAGAATCGGAAGTTCAGGCCAGCGGGCTTTGGCGTGGGCGAGGAACTGGTACCCGCTCATGCCGCTGAGGCGGGCGTCGGTGATCACCATGAAGAATTGCTCTTGTTCCAGGAGCCGGAGCGCTTGCTCGGCGGAGTCTGCCGCCCGGAACTTGTAGCCTTCGTCCTGCATAACCGCCTCGAGCGAGAGGCGCATGTTTTTCTCATCATCCACCACGAGCAAGGGCGGCAGGTTTGCGTTCATCGGCGAATTCTCATTACGGTCTTTGCCGGCAGGTTTATGGTAAAGCGCGTGCCTTTTCCAGGCTCGGATTCGACCTCCACCGAGCCGCCGTAGATCTCGGTATTGTGTTTGGCGATCGCCAGCCCCAGGCCGGTTCCTTTTTCTTTCGTAGTAAAGTACGGTTCGAAAACCTTCGGCAGATGCTGCGTCGGAATCCCCGGCCCGTCATCTGAAATCGTCACAATGACCGAATAATCCTCACCGTAACGGGTCGCGACGGTGATATTGCCCTTGCTGCTCATGGCTTCGCGCGCGTTCTGGAGGACATTGACGAACACTTCCGAAATGTGGCCGCGCTGCATCATGAGCGGCGGCAAGGCCGGGGCGTACTCGCGGTGAATGCGCGCCTCGTATTTCGCCCCCGATGGGAAAACCCGTTCGATGGCCTTCTCCAGTTCCTCCGTGACGTTCAATCGCTCGACCGCGCCCTCGGTCAATCGTGCGTAACCCATCAATTCAGTGATGATCCGATCCGATCGCTCGACTTCCTCCCGGATAATTTGAATCTGCTGCGTGATGGTTTTGCCCTCTTTGACCGTGCGCTGGAGTGTGAACGCGGCGTTGTTGATGATCCCGAGCGGGTTTTTCAACTGATGGGCGATTTCCGCGGCCAGCCGGCCCGTGGCCTGCAACTGCTGTTGCCGCAGCGTGTATTCGCGCGACTCGGAATCCGCCAGGCGCTGTTTGTCCAGCAAGACTTGCACGCCGTAACAGCAGGCCGTCATGAAAATCAGCAATGTCAGCCGCAGGAGAAAGGACTCGGGCGCGTAGTCCTGCGGAGTCTGCTCGAATTGCCTCAGCAACTCCTCCTCCCAATACTCCTTGCGCCAATGCGCCGTGACCACCTCCGCGACGCCGACCAGCACGTAGCAGAAATTCACGATGACATTCAGAATGATCTGCCGGGCCGCGATGGGATTGCTGACGGCGTTGCGCACGATGAGGCCCAGAAAAACCCAGTAGAGCACGCTATCGACTCCGCCCGTCACCGACGTCAGCCCCGCCAGGAACAACGCATCCATGACACTGATGCCGTACACCACCCACTGAACCCAGAATCGCGGCGCTTTCTCCATGGCCAGCAGCAGGCCGGCCACGCCGGCGTTGACGACGACGTAGATCAGAAAGAACTGACGGATGATTTTCAGCTCAATCTGCGGCGGCGGCGCGGAAGCTCCTCCGCCGCGAGGACTCAGTTCATCAAACCAATTGGAAAGAAAGAGATAATAGGCCAGGACCACAATGACCGCCGCCTTCACCGGAAGACCGATGCTGCGTTCCATCAGTTGGATGCGGGCGATCTGCTGCTCCAGGTCCGCCGCCGGGACCGTGAGCAATCGCGGAAGCTGTTTGAATGTCTGCCAACGAAGATTCATCCGCATCCGTTCAGCATGGCGTTTCGCTCCTTACGATAGCAGTTCCAATGCCCGCGCGCTGATCTTTTCGACGGGCCAGAGTCGGCCAATCCCTTCATAACCGCACGCCAGCATGCCTTCCTCAGGGCCGATGAACTCGACCTTCCTCGCCTTGAGCGCCGCAACATTCTGTTGCGTGGCGGGGTGCAACCACATTTTCCCGTTCATCGCCGGCGCCACGAGGATTTTCGCTTTCGGGTTCAACGCCAGCGCCACGCAACTGAGCGCGTCGTCCGCCAGGCCCAACGCCAGTTTCGCGATCGTCTGCGCCGTCGCCGGGGCCACCAACAGCAAATCCGCTTCGTCCGCCAGCCGGATGTGTGTCGGTTTCCAGCCTTCCTCTTCGTCGTATAGATCGGTAATCACGGAATGGCGGGAAAGCGTCTTGAACGGAAGCGGCGTGATGAATCGGAGCGCATCAGCCGTCATCACCACCCGGACGGCGCAGCCTTGTTTGGTGAGCAAGCTGGCCAAATCGGCGGCCCGGTGCGCGGCGATGGATCCGGTGACCCCCAGAACGATTCGCTTGGGCGAGTTCATGTCGGGCGTATCCTAGAGTGGTGTCTCCGAAATAACTACACAATCGTTGCTTTCGAAAATGCCTCTGGGGTGGAACAGGCCACTGGCCTGTTGCGGCAGGCTACCAGCCTGCCGCCCTCTTCGTCGGCATGTTTCTGCCGAATACGGGCTGGCAGCCCGTTCCGACTTCGTCATTCCGGCACCCTTTCGGCATTCGGCGTCAGAAATCAGACATCGATCCACGCACGAGGGAATGGCGGATTCTACTTGGGGCCGTCGAAGATGAAGGTCCAGCTCACGCCTGTCTGGTAATTGGGCTTGTTGTAGGTTGCCTGGAGGTAATCGATGTGATTGTCCACGAACGCGACGTTCCCCCATCCCAGCGCCTTGTCATGGTGCCAGAAGCTGGCTTGAAACGGTTGTGACGCGGGCCCGGGCACTTCCTGTTGCCATCCGTAGGCAGAAAAGGCGTAGTCGTTTGCCAGGACAACGCGGCTGGGAGAGAGGATTTGCGCGGTCCGTTTGCCATGCAGCCCCAGCGTCCCGTTCGAGTTGCCCCCGCTGTTGTAAAAATAGCTGCACCCAAACGTGTCGAAGAGCGACGGCTTGCGATCGGCAGACCACCGGCCTTTCACCGCGCCCCGATCGCTCGGACAGCGAAAGACGCGGAAGACGCCCTCGTTATCTTTTTGGTTCACTTTGCGCGTCACGGTCACATAAGGGTTGATGAATCGCTCCTCTTCCAAATACTCCGTGCCCTTCTTGCCCGCCCACCCGTAATAGGAAAGGACCGGTCCTCCTACGTGCGAGGGGAATTTCTGATCGTGTTCATCCAAGTAAAGCGTGTTGGCGAGCGCCAACTGCCGCAATTGGCTCGCGCACGCCACGCGCTGCGCCGTCTTCTTAGACTTGGCCAGCGCGGGCAACAGCATCGCCGCCAGGATCGCAATGATAGCAATGACGACCAGCAGTTCAATGAGCGTGAAACCGGTGCGGCGCTGTTCGACATGGCCGAGCATGTGAACACGCGAGCCGCCATGAGGATTGGTGAGAAAATCGAGCGTCGAGGTTCCCTCCGTGATCGTCGCCAATGAAACCGGTAAGTTCATGCCGCGCTCTGGGAGGACTATACTGCAACTCCCAGGTACCTGTCGAATACGAACGAAGCCTCAAGAACGCGGCCGGTGCATCCACGAGTTTATCAGTGGGCGTAGCGCAGATTTCCAATCCGCTGTATCGCCGATTTGTAATCGGCATGGCGTCGGCAAGCTCCCAGGTCCGTGGACTTTGTCGGCGGTTCGCAGAATGTCACCCTTGACACTAAGATTGTTCAGGCCTTCTCTGCACCCGCCTTGCCTGAGGCCAATTTCTTGAATCCGCCATAACCACATGCTGACTGTCGGGATTTGAGGTCGCCATTGCACAGAGTTCCGAAGAGACGGTTTCATGTCCCATCCCTTGATTTCTGCTTGTCCCGCCGAACCGGACCGGCTTACCTTCCGCTTGCGGCCGGAAGGTGAAATCGATTCATTCCAGCTCGGTCGATCCGGCCTCTTGAGCGTGCGCGGTGAGGCGAGTCTCCTCAGGCCGGTTTAGCGCCAGACCCAACAAACCATGCGGACAAGAATGCCCGCTGATCGAGAAAGGAATTCCCATGCACCTTATTTCCCACTCCACTCGCTTCCCTTGCCTGTCCGGTCGTTGGCGGCGATCCGCCACCGCGTTGGCTGCCAGCTTATGGCTGGCGTGCGCTTCGTTTGACGTCGCCAACGCTCAGCCCAAGATCACGACGCAGCCGTCCGGTCGGATGATCCCCGTGGGCGGCACGGCGACGCTCCGTGTTGCCGCAACTGGCACGGCGCCGATCGACTTTCGATGGAGCCTCAACGGCGTGGAAATTCCGGGTGCGACCAACAGCCTTGTTCTGCCCGATATTCAACGCGCCCAATCCGGCGCTTACCAGGCGATCGCCTCCAACGCGGACGGTTCGGCGACCAGCCGGGTGGCGCGCCTGGATGTTTATGTGCGAACCGGGATTTTCGATATTGGCGATCCGGTGGGATTCGACAAAATCCTTTCGACGAATGCGGTGTTGACGCGGATGGCGACGCTGGATTCGTGGATCGAGGGCGTGGTTTGGGTTCCGTCGGATGGCGGTTATCTGGTCTTCAGCGACATCGGCGGTGACCGGCTCAAAAAACTGGTGCCGCCCAACCGACTCACCGATTTCCTCCGGCCACCCGCCAACACGAAGTATAATGGCAATCTGCTCGACCTCCACGAGCGATTGATTTCGTGCCAGGCCGGTAGCGCCGCACTCAGGGTGGCCGTCATGTCCAACGGCGTCTCCGCGCCGCTGCTCACCCAATACACGAATGGGGCGAAGTTCTATTCGCCGAACGATCTTGCGATCAAATCCGATGGATCCATCTGGTTCACGGACCCGGGATACGACAGCGGCTTGGCGCTGCCCAGCGGCGCTTCCTTTCCGCGCGGTTTTCAACCGGGCCTGTACGTCTATCGCTTTTTTCAAACGAACGGCAATGCCACCGTCCAGTAAGTGGTCACGAACATGTCCCGGCCGAACGGCATTTGCCTTTCCGCGGACGAAACGAAACTTTATGTGGTCGGGCAGCCTTACGTGACTTCGCTTCCCGTCCGGGTTGCGGGTGCGGTGGCCCGCAAGAAACTGACGTTGGCCGCAGCCGGAAATCAAATCAACGTGGCCTGGCCTGCGCCATCCACGGGCTACAAGCTCCAGGCGTCCGGTTCGTTGACCGGGACCGATGGCTGGAAGCATGTCGTGGAGGCTCCAACAGTAATCGACGGCATGAACACAGTGAATGTGAAACCGGCTGAAGCGGCCAAATTTTTCCGACTCCAGTTGCAATAGATTCGAAGTGGAGAGCTGGAACCGCGAAATCCGCGAAACCGGAATGAATCGAAAGACTTGCCTCGGCGGCATCCCAAGACTTTGTTGCACGTGCAACATATGTGTTTAGCGTGGGTAGGGATGCGGTGCCTCGCGGTGCCTCGCGTCCCTGATATTTCGCTGGCGCGCTCGTCGGATCGAAAGCAGACGCTGGGAAAACCTAGCCGTGGTGGTTCCACCGTTGCTGGTATTGGAAGTCGTTCGCCGCACGGAGATAAGTGGGACACGCGCAGCGCGTCCCTACCCACGCTAAACACGTTCCCTGCAACAAAGTTTTGCACCTCCCAGTTCATGCTCCCGCGCAGTCCTTATTTCCGCCTTAAGGGTTCGCGGTCTTTGTCTCGCCAAAGGCCCACAAATGCCCGGCACTGCGGACGTAGAGCGTGTCACCTGCGACGGCCGGCGTAGCGCGGACGTTCTCGCCCAACTTATTCACCGCCACCACCTCTGACCGGCTGCAATGGCATAAGAGGTTGCAGCCCATGGCACGGCCTTTGCGAATCGAGAAGGCGGGCGGTTGGTATCATGTGAGCGCGCGCGGCAATGAGCGAAAATCCATCCTCCGGGACCACCGCGATCGGCAGCATTTGCTGGAAGTCATCGCGGAGATGGTGGGGCGTTTTCGCGTTCGGTTGCACTGTTTCGCGCTGATGGATAACCATTATCACCTGCTGCTGGAGTTGAGGGAAACCAACCTGATCAGAGAATCACGGTCACATCTCACAATTCAACAATTGGCTCTTTCCTCTGAGGAGCCTCTGGCTAGGCTGAGCGAATCGAGATGAGCCTTTCCCTTCCAGGAGGGGATCTGCGTCCAACCTCGCCTGGTCAAACGTGGGATTCCCCTTATGACTTGCAAGGACTTGAAGGACTTGCCCGTCCGGAGTGATTTTGCTTTCGCCTCTCCCGGTGCTTTGTTATGGAGAACGACGTCATGCGCGTGTTTCGTTTGCTATGGTTCGTGCTCGGCGTCGGCTGCCTTTGGGCCGCTTCTGGGATGGCGGCGGAGTTCAAGTTGCTCAACGGCGACGCTTATCGGGGCGAAGCCGCGAGCTTCGATGATTTCGGAGTGGTCATTCGCCGGGAAATCGGGGGATTCACGCCCAAAATCGGGTGGGGCCAGTTCACTCAGGAAACGTTGAAGGAATTGGTGAAGAACCCGCAGGCGGCCAAGTTGGTCGAGCCATTCATCGACACTCCGCCGGAACCCAAGAAGGAGAAAATCAAAAAGGAAATCGTCATCAAAGACGTCCCGCGCCTGGAACGCCTGCCCAAGACGGGACTGTTTGCCTCCCTGGGAACGCCAGTTGGTCTTCTGATTGTCGCGGTGCTCTTTCTGGTCAACCTTTACGGTGCTTATGAAGTGGCGGTCTATCGGCAACGTCCGGCAGCGCTGGTTTGCGGCGTGTCGGCAGTGCTTCCGTTTGTGGGGCCGATTATTTTCCTGTCTTTGCCCAGCAGCGATGCCGGTCTGGAGGCCGAACCTGAATTGGACGCGGCGGCGGCGGCCCAAGAAGCCCTGGTCTCCAATCCCCTGGCGACGGGCAAGAAGACCGGCCCGGCGCCCGCGGCCGGCCTGGGGATCGCCACCGATAAAAAGTCCAAACCCGTAGCCGCTTCCCTGGACGGCGCGGTGTTCAAGCGGGGCGAGACGACTTTCAATCGCCGTTTTTTTGAATCGAAACTCGCGGGCTTTTTCCCCTTGATCGCGACGGGTCCGGAAAAAGACCTCATGGTGATCATTCGCACCGGCAAACAGGAATACGCCGCCAAACGCATCACTCGCATTTCGATGACGGACATGCACGTGCAAGTGCTGAAAGGCGGCACGGAAGCCCAGATCTCGTTCACCGAAATCCAGGAAATCCAGGTGCGGCGAAGAGATTCCAAAGCGTGAGTTCATCCAGTTCCGTCGATCCAGCGTGGAGGCACATCGGCCAGAGTCGTTCATGAAATATCGAACCGTACTGCTCTTCGGCGCTCCAGGCGCCGGCAAAGGAACCCAGGGCAAGATTCTGGGCACGATCCCGAATTTCTACCACTGCGCTTGCGGCGAGGTGTTTAGGAACCTGAAAGTCGATACGGAACTGGGTCGAGTTTTTCTCGAGTACTCAAGCCGGGGCGAGTTGGTGCCGGATGAACCGACCGTGCGGCTCTGGCGCGAGAATATCAAAGCCCAGACGGGCCGGTTCAACCCCGAGCGCGACACCCTGATCCTGGACGGCATTCCCCGCAACCGTCATCAGGCGGAAATGCTGAGCGATACGCTCGATGTCCGCGCGATCTTTTACTTCACTTGTCCGGACATAAACAAACTGGTCGGCCGCCTGCAGCGCCGCGCCCTGCACGATAACCGGCTGGACGATGCCAATCTGGAAGTTATTCGAACTCGCCTCGAAACATACGAGCGTGAGACCAAACCGTTGCTCGATTACCATGGCGCGGATCTGGTGCACCATATCGACGCGACCCAAACTCCGGTGAACGTGCTGCGCGATATTCTGCGAGTTCTGGCTAAGTTAGGCATGTGATGAGAGAGCAGTTCCGAAATTTCACCGCGAGCGAGCTTTACTGTCCCAAGTGCAAAGCCAGCCAACCCGTTCGGGAGAAGCTCCTGCTGGTTTTGCCGTCCGGAGAATTGTACGAGTTTCTCTGCACCCGCTGCGCGACCTCGCTGGGAAAACGAACCGTCTCCGGTGCGGCGGTGACTGCCCCCTCAAAGCCCGCGCGCCCCACCGGCCAACCGCGTCCGGCCACACGGTTGCTCCGCTAGAACTGACCCAAATCAAATAGAAGCTAACGGAGTAAACAGAGGCCAGCACCGAATCAACACCAACTCGTGCTCGGTCTCTGTTGCCTCCGTTTCCTCCTGTTACATTAAACTTCCTGGGACGACCTTGAATTCAACCAATTCTGCGCAAGGACCATTGCGGGTCGTTTTCTTCGGCACCGCGCCACTGGCGTGTCCAAGTCTGGCCGCCCTGGCCGGAAGTCAAGCTTACCAGGTCGCGGCGGTCGTTACTCAGCCGGACCGCCCCAAGGGACGCGATTTGCAGCTCCAGCCGTCGCCCATCAAGTCCGAGGCGATTCGACTCGCTTTGCCGGTGCTGCAGCCGGAACGCGCGCGCGACCCGGCCTTCGTGAACAAGCTGGAAGAGTTCCAGCCGTCGCTGATTGTCGTGGCGGCGTACGGTCAAATCCTGCCTGCCAGCATCCTTGATTTGCCTGACCACGGCTGCGTCAACGTCCACGCCTCGCTCCTGCCGAAATACCGAGGCGCCGCGCCGATCCAGTGGGCGATGCTTAACGACGAAGCCGAGACTGGAGTGACCATCATGAAAATGGATCCCGGTCTCGACACCGGCGATATTCTATCGCAACGCTTCACCCCCATCCAAACCGCGGACACCGGACAGACGCTCCACGACCGGCTGGCGCAGATCGGCGCTGAGTTGTTGCTGAGCACGATTCCAGACTTCATCAGCGGCAAAGTAGTTCCACGGAAGCAACCTCAGGAGGGATCGAGTTACGCCCGAAAGATCACCAAGGAAGACGGCCGGTTGAACTGGCACGAGTCTGCGCGCAGCCTCTGGAATCGTGTCCGCGCGCTCACACCCTGGCCGGGAACATTCACCACGATGGAACTCAACGGTGCAACGCGGCTCGTCAAAGTCTGGGAAGCCACGGTTGAAGAACATACGGAGCCGCTGCCCGGAAAGATCATTCGGGCCGACAAGCACGGCATCGTTGTTGGGTGTGGCGCCAACGCGCTCCGGATTCTAAGTCTCCAGCTTGAAGGCGGCCGGCGTCTGACCGCGCAAGCGTTCCTGACCGGGCACGGGATCAAGCCCGGCGAGGCGCTGAAGTAAGGATGGAGTTTCGGAATTGAACTGTACTGGGAAGATTTTCAAAAAGTGACATTGGCCAGCCAGTCTCGGCGCCCTTATGATGCCGCCGTGAAAGGCTGAACGTATGATTCGAGACACAGCCCCGGCAACCACCGTTTCTGAGGCCCACCCACTTTACGAGCAGATTGCGGCTCAAATCACGCGCCTCATTGAAGAAGGAACTTTGAGGCCCGGGGAACGAATTCCCTCCGTCCGGAAGCTCCACAAACATCAGCAGGTCAGCGTCACGACCGTCACTCAGGCCTACCGTCTCCTCGAAAGCCGGGGATTGGTCGAGGCGCGGCCTCAGTCCGGGTATTACGTTCGCGCCCGTCAGTGGGTGCCGCCGCCTGAGCCCGAGATGATTGCTCCGGCGCCGCGGGCCAGCAAAGTGCAGGTGAGCGATCTGGTGATGGAAGTGATCAAAGCGACCCGAGACCCAGGCCTCGTCCGATTCGGCGCCACGATGCCAAGTCCGGAGTTGTTCCCGACCGCTGAGCTGACCCGCGTCATGGGGGCCGTGGGACGCCGCTTTCCGGTGCAAGCCAACAGCTACGATCCCGCTCCCGGCCACGCGAACCTGCGCGCGCAAGTGGCCCGGCGCGCGCTGGAAAGCGGCTGCATGCTCTCGCCGGACGACGTCGTCGTGACTTGCGGCACAACGGAAGCCTTGCACTTGTGCCTCCGCGCCGTGGCGCGTCCGGGCGATGCCATCGCTATCGAGTCGCCCACCTTCTTCGGCATTCTGCAAATCATCGAGTCGCTGGGCATGCGCGCCTGCGAAATCCCGACTTACCCGCGGGAAGGAATTTGCCTCGATGCGCTGGCCGCCCGCCTGGGACCTTGCCGGATCAAGGCTTGCCTCTTCACGCTGAACTACAGCAATCCGCTCGGCAGTTGCATGCCGGACGACAAAAAGAAGCGGCTCGTCGAGTTGCTTACCGAGCGCCAGATTCCGCTGATCGAGGATGACATTTACGGCAACCTCACTTTCGGAGAGGCGCGGCCCAAGGTTGCCAAGGCTTTCGACCGCGAGGGATGGGTGTTGCTCTGCGATTCCTTTACCAAGACTCTGGCGCCCGGCTATCGCGTGGGCTGGACGGCGCCGGGACGCTTTAGGGCGCAGGTTGAATACTTGAAGTACGTCTGCACCAGCGCCACGGCCACGCCGCCGCAGATGGCGATCGCGAGTTTCCTGGCGACGGGCGGCTACGACCATCATCTTCGCAAATTGCGCCGCTTCTATGCCGGACAGGTCCAGCGCATGACCGAAGCGGTCACACGTTATTTTCCATCCGGAACGACCGTCACCCGGCCCACCGGCGGCCAGGTGCTGTGGATTGGCTTGCCGGAAGCGGTCGATTCGTTGCAACTTTACCGGCGCGCGTTGGCCGAGAAAATCAGCATCGCGCCGGGACCGGTTTTTTCGGCGAAGAAAAAGTTCAAGAATTACATCCGCTTGAATTGCGGCAATCCGTGGTCGCCGCGTCTCGATGAAGCGCTGGCGAAGCTCGGCAAAATCATTGTCAACGAGTTGAATGGTTGATCAGCAGAAATCTCATTTGGCCTGCATGTAGTCCCGGCTTCAGCCGGCCAGCGCACAAAACCGGCTAAAGCCGGGACTACTTGCGGGCCGCGCTTAGATGCCCTGTTTCTAAGAATGTTTATGAACAAACCTGTGATGCGCAGTGGGCTGGTGTTCGCGTTGGCTTGGGTTCTTGGGATCTCCAGCGCGCGCGGAGAGGATCTCACGACCTTGAGCGGAAAGGTGTTTCGAGATGTGCAAATCCAGGATGTGGATTGCGATGCGATCACCTTGAGCCATCGCGAGGGCGCGAGCCGGATTCTTCTCGCGGACTTGCCGGTTGAGGTGCGAAAACGTTTCAGCCCGTCCGAGCTTCTGCGAGAGCTGCGCCTGAAAACGGCGGAGCTTGAGAAGATCAAGCGCGAGATCACAACCGTTCGCGGTGAGGCCGCGAAGGTTGCGGAGGAGCCACGGCGGTCATCCACGCGCGCTGCGTCGCCGGCTGATCCAGGTCGAGTGACGCCGGTGCGGACGGTGCCGCCGATTTCGTCGTTGCCAGAGTTGAAAAACTCAGACGTCGTCGCCGTGGAGGAAATTGCCCAACACTACAAAACCGAGCCCAGATCCGCCGACGCGCGTTACCGGAGAAAGGTCTTCCGCATTCAGGGACGGATCGAGCGCTTCGATGAAAAGCTTTTCGTCCGAAAGACCGAAGTGTTTCTCGGGTCGCCGGAAGGAACCCAACGCGTGGTCTGCGAGCTGCCGTTTCCAGAGGAGTTCAACGCCGTTTACAGCACCAAAGGAGGGCAAGTGCTCGTCGGCGTGTCGGGAAACCGGCGCGAAGTTCGGTTGCTGGAAGTCGGCGAATCCGTGATCTTTGAGGGCAAGTGCGCGGGATTGCAGGGCGGCGGGATCGTTTTCACGCAGTGCAAACTCGTGAGATAGCCGGTGGGGCGAAGATTTTTGGTGCAGAGTGGGGCGCGGGGTTCTAGATTACTTCCATGAAGACAACGAATCGCCCTCCCACTTCGTGCGTCATTTGGAAATCCATCACCTCGGTCAGCGCGATGGTGTGCGCTCTGCTGATGTTAAGCCAGACTCCTCTCCGTGCCGATGAAAGTGCCGGGAAGGCGCCAGCGAAAGGCGCGAAGGACAAGGCGCCGGCCAAGGTCGCCAAAGCGAAGGCACCGGCCAAGACGCCCGTCACGATGCCTAAATCCGTCGTGACCGGCACCCGAATCCCGCGCGAGGTCAAGGGCGCCGGCCATATCCGGGAAACCACGTCTCCGGTCTATATCGTCGATCGCAAGGAAATCGAACGAACCGGAGCCATGACCGTGGCGGACGTGTTGCGGAGATTGCCCTTTGCCCGATGAGGCAGGTTGTCCGGACGTTCATTCGGGCCGCAATGGGATTCCTCCGGGAACGCAAGAGCCGTTCATGAGAACGTTCCTCACCAATTTGCTGGCTTTCTTTGCGCTGGCGCTTTGCGGGCTTTGCGCTTTTCAGTGGGTCCGGGAAGCCAGACTCCGCGCGGAAATCGTCCGGTTGAACGACACCGTTTTCGACAAATCCAAAACAATCCAGGCCCTCGAAGGGACCGTGAAACGGACCGAAGCGGAAGTCGAGCGGCTGGACAAGCTCAAGACGGAATTGGTGGACACCATCAAATCGAATCGTCAGGAAATCCTGACGATCTCGAAAAAGGCGGAGAAGCTGGAACGCGATTCGGAGGCGCAGAAAACCCAGCTCGAGGTTTACAAGATCGCCATCGAAAAGGCCAACGACAGCATCAAGAAACAGAACGAGGACATCAAACGCCAGAACGAGGAAATGAAGAAGCTGGCCGAGGAACGCAACACCAACGTCGTGAAATTCAACAAGCTCGTCGAGCAATACAACGAGTTGGTGAAGCAGTACAACAAACTGCAAGAGGACGCGGCCAAAGCGTTGGCCGCGCCCGCGAAGTGATCCAAGGTAACGCCGACATTTCCTGTCGGCAGGCTCTTACTGATCAGGAATAAGAGCGTGTCCGAAAATTCCGCGGGGTCCTGTTTTCGCGCCAAAGGCCGGATGGCGAGGCGCGACGAAGGAGAATATCCTCCCTGGATCTTCGACTGAGGAGCAACGAAGCCAGGCGGCCTTTGGCGCGAAAACCCTCCGGGCGGCGGGTCTTTTGTCCGTGGCCTGCGTTGGCTCGGTCCTTACAGCCCGCGTTGGGGATGCTCGGACCTCGCCGCCTTGGCCACAGCCAAAATCCCTCGCCGCAGGACCCCGCGCAATTTTCGGACACGCTCTCAAGAGGCGTTTCAGCTGCAGGACTCCTGATTCCGCGGAAAATCACCGAGCTCGGATCGGCTCCAACATGGAGCGGTTGGTTGTGCCGGCTGACAGACGTAAATTGTATCCAGGAGATCCGGCGACGGATGACCGATGCGCTCGCAACGGCAAGAATGGTTTCGGAACTACGCCCGATCAATGGGTGAGAGTCCGCTGGCGTTTGTGGGTTCGGCGCGCGTGCCGGACGACGTTATCGGCACAGCAGCACGTATCCGCACGGCGTTTGGGTTCGACGTAAATCAGCGCCGGCAGATGCCGACTTGGACGGATGCACTCCGCCACTTCATTGAACAGGCGGACGGCTTGGGCATTCTGGTGATGTGCAACGGAGTGGTTCACAACAACAACCATCGGCATTTGGACCCACGGGAATTTCGCGGCTTTGCGATGGCCGACGACCTGGCGCCGTTGGTGTTCATCAATGGTGCGGATACCAAGGCAGGACAGATGTTCACGCTGGCCCACGAGTTGGCTCACATTTGGCTGGGCCAATTCGCCGTCTCAGATTCGCAGCCGGTATTGGTGCCGGATCAGGATATGGAGCGCTGGTGCAACGAGGTCGCCGCCGAACTACTCGTGCCGCTCGAATTGATGCGCCACGAATACAATTCCGCTGCCGCTTTGCCGGATGAAGCCAATCGGCTGGCTAGACGTTTCAAGGTGAGCACGCTGGTCATTTTGCGCCGCATTCTCGACGTGGGCGGGTTGACCCGGCAGGAATTCTGGGATGCCTACCACGCGGAGGTGGAGCGGCTGCGGGCAATTCCGCGCGGAGCCGGAGGGAATTTCTACCTGACCCAAGCCGCCCGAGTGAGCAAACGCTTCGCGGCAGCATTGGTCACGAGCACGTTGGAAGGGCAAACACGCTATAATGATGCCTTCCGGATGCTTGGCTTTTCTAAACTTTCAACCTTTCAAAGAATTGGGACGCAGCCTGGGGGTGGGGCTGGCATGAGCTACCTCTTGGACTCTGACGTTTTCATTCAGGTCAAGAACTTGCATTACGGTTTGGATTTCTGTCCGGCGTTCTGGGACTGGCTGATTGCGGCCAATGCGAAGAAGTTGGTTTTCAGCACTGAAAAGGTCGGCGATGAAATTCAAGCTGGCGCAGATGAACTCGCAACTTGGGCAGCCGGACGAGGCGACACTTTCTTTCTGAAACCCGATTCTGCGATCCTTCCAGCTTTGGCCACGGTGAGCAGTTGGGCCACCGGCCAAAACTACGAGCCGGCGGCGGTCAGCCACGTTCCTGCAAGTCGCCGACTTTTATCTCGTCGCTCACGCACTGGCTCATGGGCACACGGTGGTAACGCAAGAGGTGGCTGCAGCTTCAACCAAGAAGATCAAGATTCCCAATGCTTGCATTGGAGTCGGCGTTAAATGAGTAAGCCCTTACGAAATGCTTCGCAACGAAAAGGCGAGGTTCCTCCTTGGGACGTGAGAGCATT
>VHCZ01000065.1 GCA_016871535.1 Verrucomicrobiota bacterium | reverse complement strand
TTTTGCCTGGGGCTGCGTTGCTCCTCGGTCACAGCCCCACTGGCGGGGGATGCTCGCTCGTCGCGCCTTGCCCCAGGCCAAATTGGGCGCAACGAACGTGAGCGTATTTACGAAACGGACCACTAAGGACGCGTTCCACCGCGTCCCTGAAATTGCCTTTTCGATCGCAGAGTAAAGTCAGGGACGGAGTGGAATCCGTCCCTACCGGGTTCATGGGAAGCACCCACGAATGCTCGATGACGCATTGAGGCCATGAACGGAAAAGTGCGAGCCTCGGCGCGTCAGCGTCTTGGAGTGCGGCGGTCCGCTGCCGCTTTTGGACACGCCAGGCGGATCGAAGGCGCCAGAAGACTGGCGCGCTCCAAAACCTGGCGGGATAACGGTCGTTCATGGGAAAGAGTTTGTTCATTGGGTTGGCGTTGTTGCCTGAAGTTGCGCCGCCACCCCGAGCATCGGAGTGCCGGGCGGATGGAGGCCGACGATGAGCAAGGAAAGCTCGGCGAGGGCCAGTTCGCGGCGCGTGCGCGCGTCCACTTCCGCCTGTTGAAACTCCAGAGGGGAGCGCTCCGCTTCGAGCAAGTTGATGAAAGCGGTCTTGCCTGAACTGTAACCGACCAGGGCGACTTCCAGCGATTGCTGCGCTTTGGGCAGCAAGACATCCGTCAGGAGCGTGAGATTGCCCGTGGACTCGCGATACAGGAACGATTTGTCGGCAAACTCGACCGCCAGTTGGATTTGTTCGGCAGACCAGCGCGCGTGCGCTGCGCTCTTGCGGTTCTGGGCGGTGGCGATTTCCGCCGCGATCTTGTCGCGCCAGATCGGCAGCGTCACGCCAAGCGTGGGGCGCCACATGACTGGCGCGGCTTTCACATCCGCCTCTGCGCCGATGTTGAAGTCGGGCAGCCGGCTCTGATGCGCGAGCCGGATGCCGGCTTCGGCCGCGCGCACTTCGGCTGCCATTTGCTTGAGGCGCGGGTTGCGCGCCAGCGCTGTGGCGAGCAGTTGCTCCGAGGTCAGGTCCAGCGGCGTGCACTCGAATTTCGACGGCAGGGGCGGATTCGGCTGGTCGGCGCCAAGGCCGAGTGCCGCCTTGAATTGCGCAAGGAGCGGATCGCGCGAGTCCTCCAGGTTGACGATCTCGGTCCGCAGACGCTCCTGTTCAATCTGGGCGCGCAGCACGTCCTGAAGCGTGGCTGAGCCGGATGCGTTTTGCGCGCGCGCAATTTCCTCCAAACGCCCCACCCAGGCCAGGGTCTCGCGGTTGATGCGGATGCGATCGTTGAGAAGTGAAGTTGATAGTAAGGCCGTTTGACATCAAAGGCCGCCTGAAGCACGGCGAATTCAAACGCGAAATATTTAGCCTGGCTTTCGGCAGACACAGCGTCCGCGCGGATGCGCAGTTTCTTGACCCACGGCATGTCAGCCATGAGACCGGGCATCAAAGTCATCACCACGTCCTGGATGTCCAGCTCCAGCGTCAGGCGCGGATCGGGCAGCGAGCGCTCGACAGTGATGCGCTCAACGGCTGCGGCATAATCAAAGTAAGCCGCCTCGACCTTCGGCTGGTTCAAAATCGCAAAGCGCAGGAAATCGCTCAGGCCGGAATCCGGACTCAGCACTGGCAAGGCCGGGCGCGCAGGCTCCGGACGGAGCATTTTTTCCACTCTCTGCAATTGGTGTCGAGCTTGCCGCTCCCCTGGCGTCGGGATCCCTTTGCAGCCGATCAGCACAAACGCGGCGAGCGCAACGCAGCCAGGCAAGGCCGCGCTTCGCAGCAGTTTCGTTGGCTGGAAAGGCTTCATGAGCGATCCTGCATACGCACGAATCACCGGGAACACTCGACCGTCGTTGCGAATCCGCCAGGCTCCTTGGTTTGCAGTGGAACGGAGCGGCCTGGAAGCTTCGGTCGTTCGACTAACGTTTCGATCCGGTGGGATCGCCGCGCCGTTTCATGAGTCAGGCGACACGTCCGCACCGGCAAATCAAACGAGGTCACGAACCAGCGGCCAGCGCTGATGTTGAACCGACCCGCCATCGTGCTTGTCTTGTTCGTTTTCATACTGTTTCCAATTTCGAGATTCGCTCGATGCGCCCATTGATACGCCTGAACAGCCGCGGACTACTCCACATGTTTTGTTGAAGCCTTGTCGCTTTTTGCCAGATGCCTGGCAAATCGCGGTGAGCGGCAGCGGCTTTCTCGCTGCGATTGCGCATTGCGACGTGTGCGGAGCGCCGGTCTCCAACCCGGCTCGTTGGAGGCTCTCCGCGAACCTGATTCAACTACGGATTGCGCAGGTCACACGGACAGGACCGCTTCGCATCCGCGGAATCCGTGAAATCCGCGGTCAAGAAATCGGTTCAATTCAAGGGCTTCACTGTGCGCAGCCTTTTGAAGAATTCTCTCTCCGTGGGATGGCGGAGTGAGGCGGCAGGGAAACGGTCGGAATCCACGGCGCGAATACCTTTCACGGGCAAAGAAGGCGGGACCCGAAAGCGCGTGTGCTCGTTTCTTCTAAAGGAAAACGCGGGCTTTGGCGACACACGGCAGTTGGCCAAAACCCGCCTTCTCCTCACTCGAGAAGAAAACCAGAACGCAGGCAGGAACCCGGAGGAGGACTCGCGTCCTCCTCCGGGCCACCAGTTCCCGAACCTCAGTCTAACCTGAACCGCTCATCAACAAACTCCTGCAGGACGCGCTCAGTCGTTCATGGCTGAGCCTGCTCCCGCGCCTCCGAACGAAGCCGGTTTGGCCGCGGCCGGGGCAAGTTTTCCTCGCACCAGATCCGAGGCGGTCTTCAACAGATCCTGCGCGTATTTGGTGTTGTGCACGCCATAGCTCAGATCGTGCGCCACCAGGTAAAGATTGAACCGCGCTTGCTTGATCTCGTCCGGAACCACGTTTTGTTCCGCCGTCGTCGGGCCTTTGGCGCCCAGGACCTGCGCTGGATCAGTGACATCGCCGATCGTGTTGTATTCCCAGGCGAGCGTTCCGTACTTCGTGCGCAGCGCCGGGTCAGACGCCGTGGTCGCCCACTGATCGAGCAAGGTTTTCACGTTGGCGATGCGTTTCTTGATGTCCGCCTGGGTGGATTCGATTTTGAAAGCGGCGTCCGCTTCGTCGATGGGGCAGGGTTGGCAGCTTGCCAGGTGAGGCTTAAACTCATGCCCGGTGTAGTTCGGATTGTTCTCGGTCGGGTTCTCCACCGGATGCGCATGGGTGTGGCAATGCGTGCACTGGTTCACGATCTGAGTTGCGTGCGCCGATTGTCGCGCCGCGTTCGTTCCCACCAGGAACCCCATCGTGGCCGTCAGGATGTTATATTGAGGCGAGTGGTGAGGCGCCCGGCCAGTGTCCTTCCAAGTGGCTCCGCGCGCGTTATGGCACTGGCCGCAAATGTTGAGGTTTGCGTCATACTGCGCGGCAAACGTGGTGTTGGTGGAAGTGCTATAGGAGAAGGCTTGATTCGAATGTACTGGGTTGCGCAGTTGTCGGCCATGAGCCGTCTTCAAATGCGGTTCGTGGCAGACGGCACAGGTGATGCCGGTGGTCGCGGCCTCTTCCTTGACCGGCAGCGTGACCGACTGATTCCTTTCCTTCGCCTTAAGCATGGCCAGGCGCACGGCACCCGAATGGCAAGCGCCGCATGAAAGCATGCGGGCCTCGGCGGTAGAGGATCGGAAATACGTGGCAGTCGCCGGGGTGACCTCCGCATGTTTGCTATTCTCCCATTCGTCGTAGGTGGGATGGTGCGCATCGGTGTGGCAGCCGCCGCACATCGTGGCGGACAAAGTCTTCACCGGACGCAACAACGGATCGCTCGGCTTGTTCGCGTGGTCGGCGGCCGGGCCGTGGCAGTTCTCGCACTGAACTCCGGAAAAGTACGGCGTCGTCGCTTCGTCCTTGAATCCGGTTGCGAAGCCATAACCTACGGTATGGCAGGCCAGGCAGGCGGGATTCTTGTCTTGCCTGATGGCCTTGAGTGACTGGAACGCGCCGGCGTGCGCGGTTTGCGCCCAATTACCATGCGTCTGCGAATGGCAATCCTGGCACGTTTCAGCCCCGGTGTAATTCGGATTCCCGCCCGTGACACGGAGGAAACCCAATCCGTCGTCCAACGGCAGCGTCATCGTTTTGGCGTTGCCGGGTTCGCCGACTTGCGTCCAGGTCCCTCCGATGCCGGAACAACGCTCCACTTGGTACGGGCCGCTGAAGCCGGACCAGGTGACCGTGACCTGGTTATTGGTTCGCGCCATCGACGTGATGTGGGGCTGGGGACTGATGCCTCCCGGCACGCGCACCGGTTTGAAGCCGGCTGCTTCGCTTGCCCCCACGCCACCGCCGGGCTCAAGAGTGAGTGCAGCCGCGCACATCATCCACAACGCCGGCCGGGCCCAACGACACCCGACCCCTGTTTGAGATTGGTTGAATGGGTTCATGTTTTCCAGTTCCTTCCGTGAGATATCGAATTGAGATTCCTGTCGGTGCCGCCACAAAGAAGATCCGCCTTCCTTCGCAGCGTTGCCCCTGCCAGCATTAGTTTTATTTTGTGCCAGCTAACTCAGAATAAACTTCGCTTCTGCATGGGCTACTCTGGTCTTGGTAAATCCTCTCCTTTATTTGCGAGGCTGGACAAAAGGGCTTCAGCGGGCTGCTAGGGCGCGGCAGGTGCGATCTTCGACAAAGTTTACGATTAAGTTTACGACGAAGTGGTGGTGAATATGTCCCGACGGAGGCCCGCTAACGCGATTCCTGCGGCGGCTTCACGTAAACGTCCTCCTCGCGAAGGTGCTTCACAATCATCGCGACCGTGCGCTCGATCGAGCCGAGATTTTCGCTCACCACCTTGAGGGCATTCCGACCCAGCTCCCCGCGTCGCTCCGTGTTTCCCAGCAGGGCCCGCACGGCTTGCTCCAGCTCGGTGGCGTCGCGAACCTGGATGGCGGCTTGCCGGGCGACGAACGCCGCCGCGATGGACGAGAAGTTCTGCATGTTTGGGCCGAACACCATCGCCTTGCCCAGCGCGCCCGGCTCGATGGGGTTTTGTCCGCCTTGCGCCGTCAGACTCTTGCCCACGAAGATTACGGAGGCCGCCTCGTAAAAATACTTCAGCTCGCCCGTGGTATTCACAAGCAGGCATTCCACTTCGCCGAGCTGATGAGCGGTCGTCGTGCTGAGCTGCGTGCGATACACGAATTGGACGCCGCGGCCCTGGAGCGCTTCACCGACTTCCTTGCCGCGTTCGAAATGACGGGGAACCAGAATCAGAAAAAGCTCCGGGAACTCTTTTCGCAACTGCACGAACAAGTCCGCCAGGATCGCTTCTTCGCCGGCATGCGTGCTGCCGCCGACCAGGATGGGCGCGCCGTCTTTCACGCCCAGTTGGCGCAGCAGCACCGCTACGTCAAAGAGCGGACGCTCGTGCAAGCGGGCGGCGTCGAATTTCAGATTGCCGACAATCTGGAGAGCTTCGGGCCGGCAGCCCAGTTCGCGCAAGCGTTGCGCATCGGCATCGTTCTGGACGCCCACGCTGGTGAGCGAGGCAAAGAGCGGACGAAAGAGGAATCCGAAGCGTTTGTAGCCCCGAAACGATTTCTCGGACATCCGGGCGTTGACCAGGAACACCGGGATCGATTTGTCCTGAAGCCGCCAGAGAAAGTTCGGCCAGATTTCGGCTTCGATCAAGACGACCGCTTCGGGATTGATGACGCGCGTGGCGCGTTCGACGACGTTTCGCTGGTCGATGGGATAATAGATCTTGTCGATGTGCCGCGGCAGGCGCTTGTGCAATTCGCCCATGCCGGTGGAGGTCGTGGTTGAAACCACCAATTTGAGATTGGGCAGCCGCGGTTCGAGCGCGCGGATCAGTTGCGTGCAAATATTGACCTCCCCCACGCTGACGGCGTGGAGCCAGAGCACGTGGCGGTTGGTGAGGGCTTGCTTGAGGTGGCTGGAGTAACGCCCGAAACGCTGGCCGAATCCCTCCCGCCAGTTTCCTCGCCGCCACATCTTCAAAAAGTAGTAGGGCGAAGCGAGCAGGAAGAAGCAAGTGAACAGGATATTGTAGAGCGTTCGCATGTCAGATTGCGCGGCGGGATTGAGGCACGGGTAGGGACGGATTCCACTCCGTCCCTGATATTCATGAATCCTCAATCATGGGAAGCTTCCTCGATTTCCGAATCGCCCATTGAGCCTTGAACCGGTAGGGCGAGTCCGTCCCGGCGAGCCGTTCGACGGACGTGGAACACGTCTCCTCGGCTCGCTGGGGACAGGCTCGCCCTACCGTCAGGTTCATGGGAAGCCGCCACGTGCAGATGCAAGCTACATAGCTCACGGCGCTTTGACGCGCCAGAAGGCGGTCCGGGTCGGTGTCGTAGGGGCGCGGATCGGCACAGTCTGGGGATCCGAAGTGAGCGTGACGTTGGTGACGAAGGTCCATCTTCCCAGTCCCAAAGCCAGAGACGTTTCCACGTCATGCCGCTTCCCGATTTCGCCACTGATGCTGAGCATCAAGTTAGTCCCGGACCAGCTTAAGGAGAGTCTCGGCGGTACGCGCCTTCCGCCTTCATCACTCAAATCGGGAATGCCGTTCCCATTCGCGTCGTTCGGATCGACAATTCGCAGCAGCCAGGTGACGTAGTCTTCCCAGCGCGTGGCCGGGTCGCCGTCCTGCAGGGAGAACGGCGCGCGGTATTCGTTGTCCTGACGAAGCAAGTCCTCGATGGCGTGATAGGCGAGCGTCACGCCTTTGGAGTCCTTCCAGAACCCGGATCGCAGGCCCAGCCGCCCGCCGCCGGCTTTGGAGAACACCATGTTGCCGGTCCAGGTGAGGTTCGTCCCCTGTTGCGTCAAAGTAACTGTTGCCGTGACGTTCGTTTCACCTTCTATGTTGCGATAGGGCAAAGCGCCGGAGTACTCCAGGATCTGGAATTTGTGCGCGAAGGTCAGTTTCAACTCCTCCAACGTTACACGACACGTGCCCTCTCTGGATTTCGCCTCGCGCTGCCAAACGGCGGTGACTTTGCCGTTCGCATCGGCGCCTTCAAAGCTTCCAGACGTCGTCGTCTCCGCCGCGGGCAGATCAACTTCAAAAAAATCCGGCACGCCGTTCGTGTTTCTGTCCGCCGAAATCGGGACGTCGAGATAGAAAAGGCCGTCGCTCCTTTGATTCTCGCGCAGGAGCACGAAAAAGCTCCCATGAGTCCGCAATCCCCCAGACGGCAAGGGTGCCAATTCACCGTTCACGTCCGCGCCGGTCGAGTCGGTCGTCAGCATGAATGAAGAGGCGGGGGCCGCGGAGTTTGCGGCGGGCTGGAATCGGATGGAAAGGCAGTGCAGTTGAACCTGCGCCGGGGCAGCCCCGGCGTTCGGCGAGAAGCCCAGCAACATCATGAAGAGGAACCTTGGAAGCAACTCTCGGGACTCTTTCATCTGACACTCAGCGTATCCGCTTGGTGAGAATTCTCTGCCTCTTTTAGGTCTTCCGCCGCTGCGGCCAGAACAACAACGCGCCTCACTGCGGGCCCTCACGCAGATGTTGCTTCAATTCTTCGATCGTCAGAAACTCAGCCTCACCCCTTTCGATCTCTGCCAAACGGGAAGCAAGAACTTCGCGGTGCCGCTCTGGCGAAGGAGTCTGGTCCGGGGATCGTGAGAGCGACCGCCAGAGAAGCTCCATGGTCTGAAGTCGCTCAAGAGGACTCGTACGCTCAATCGTTGATTCGTCAATCACAGTTTATCCTTTCTCGCTTCACACGTTCGGGATAAATCAAACCCTACCATGAACCGCAAAGCAAGCCGCCAGCCGTCGCCTATTTCAGATTTCGGAGTACACCTGTTGGCAGCGCTGATCGGCTTTTCATTCGCAGCTTGCGCATTCCCGGCTTTTGCCGCGGATCCCTTCGCCGCAGGGGTCCGGCCCACGGACCCGCTCACGCCGGAGCAGCAGCAGAAAACTTTTCATGTGCCGCCCGAATTCGAGATTCAACTCGTCGCTGCCGAGCCGGACCTGCGCAAGCCGATGAACATGGCGTTCGACACGTTGGGCCGGCTCTGGGTCACCGAATCGCGCGAATACCCTTTTGCCGCGCCGCTCGGCAAACCGGCTCGCGATTCAATCCGCATCTTCTCGGACTTCGATGCGACTGGCCGCGCCCGCAAGGTCACGATCTTCGCGGAGGGTCTGAACATTCCGATCGGCCTTTATCCCTTTTACAGTCCGGCGAGCGGCGGCAAGCGCGGCTTCACCTGGAAATGTATCGCCTGGAGCATTCCGAACATCTGGCTGTTTGAAGACACGGATGGCGACGGCAAATCGGACCGGCGCGAAGTCCTTTACGGCCCGTTCGACCACACGCGGGACACGCACGGCAACCAGGCGTCGTTTCGCCGCGGCTTCGATGGCTGGCTCTACGCCACGCACGGCTTCAACAACGACTCGCACGTCAAAGGCCGCGACGGCCACGAAGTGCATTTGAACTCCGGCAACACTTATCGCATCCGCCTCGACGGCTCGCGCATCGAACAGCACACCTGGGGCCAGGTGAATCCGTTCGGCCTGGCCTGGGATGCCTTCGGCAATCTTTACTCCAGCGATTGCCACAGCGCGCCCACCTACCAATTGCTCGCCGGCGGTTACTATCCCAGCTTCGGCAAGCCGCACGACGGCCTCGGTTTTGCGCCCGTGCTCATGGAGCACAGCCACGGCTCGACCGCGATCGATGGCATGCTCTATTACGCGGACGACCTCTGGCCGGCGGAGTTTCACGGCAATATTTTTGTTGGCAACGTCATGACCAGCCGGATCAACCGCGACCGCCTCGAATTCCACGGCTCCACTCCCCAGGCGGTTGAACTCGACGATTTCGTGAAGACGGACGATCCGTGGTTCCGCCCCGTGGATAATCAACTCGGTCCCGACGGCGCGTTTTACATCGCGGACTTTTACAACCGCATCATCGGGCATTACGAAGTGCCGCTGATGCATCCGGGCCGCGACCGCGAGCGCGGCCGCATCTGGCGCGTGGTTTACAGAGGCCCGGACGGAAAAGCGCGGCTGCGCCCGCTGGCTTTGCCGAGTGAACTCCCGGGGTTGATTGGTGAACTTGCCTCCTCGAGCCTCCCGCGGCGCATGCTCGCGATGAACGCTATCTTCGACCAATTCGGCAAGCCCGCCGTGGCCCCATTGCAGCGGGCTCTCGCGCGGCCGAAGAATGCATTTCAACAAGTCCATCTCCTCTGGCTGCTGCACCGCCTCGAAGCTTCAAAGACGGGGGATCTCCTCGACGCTGCACGATCGGCAGACCTTCTGGCGCGCGTTCACGCGCAACGCATCGCCGCGGACATCTTCGATCAGGATTCCCGGCCGCACCTTGGGAGCGATCCGGAGACAGACATTCATCACATCGCGGCCGCACACGAGATAGCCACCGACGGTCTCGAAGACCGCGACGCGCTGGTGCAGCGCTGCGCGGCGGAAGCCTGGAGGAAATTCCGGCTCGCCGGAACCACCCTTGTGAAGAACCTCCTGGAACTCCGCGCCCGCGTGCCGGCTGAGGACACGCATTTGCTTTACGTCGTCCGGAAATCAACCCGCGATCAGCTCAACACCGATGCGACCTTCGCCAAAGTTTTGGAGGAAGGGTGGAATGACGCCGAGGCGCGGGCGCTGGCCGACGTAGTGGTCGGCGTGAAATCGTCGCGTGCGGGAACCTTCCTTTTGCGGAACCTGAGTCGATTGGATCAAAACCGCGCCTCGCTTTCAGCCGCCCTGCAACATGCCGCGCGCTACGCGCCAGCTGCCGAACTGGAACAGATCGCGCCGTTCGTTCGCGAGAAGTTCGCCGAGGACACCGATTTCCAGGTCGCGCTGTTCGCGAGCGTCGAACAAGGCGTCACGCAAAACGGCGCGAAGCTGAGCGAAACGTTGCGGAGTTGGGGAACCGAACTTTGTACCGGCGCCCTGCAAGCCACGCCCGACACGGCCTGGTGGAACACGCCGTTGGAAGGCGCGGCCAATCCGCGCAATCCCTGGGCTTTTCAAGAGCGCGGCTGCGCCGATGGCCAAGGGGCGCGTTTGTTGTCCAGCCATCCGTTGGGCGAGGCGCTCACCGGGACGTTGCGCTCGCGAGCGTTCGCGTTGCCGGCGCAATTGAGCTTTTACCTCGCCGGCCACCAGGGCGAACCCAATCGCCCGCCGCATCAACGCAACGTCGTTCGCCTTCGCGCCTCGGACACCGGCGCGGTGCTCGCGGAAGCCTACCCGCCGCGCAACGACACGGCGCAAAAGACCACCTGGGATCTCGCCGCGCATGCGGGCAAGGAAGCCTATCTGGAAGTGACGGATGGCGACGCCGCCGACGCCTGGGCCTGGCTTGCGTTCGGGCGGTTCGATCCGCCCGTGGTTACGTCGCCCTCCGTTGCGCCGGGGGACATCGCGCGCCGCCAGCAGACCGCCGCCGAACTGGCGGGCCGGCTTCGGCTGCCTGTGCTCGCGCAGGTTGAACCGATGGCCCTCCGTTCCGATTACGACGCCGACGCCCGAGTGGCCGCGGCGCGGGCGCTGGCGGCGTTGGATCGTGAGACGGCCGCGAGAGCTTTGCCGCCGGCGCTGACCAATGCCAATCAATCTCTGGCTTTGCGTGAAGGGATCGGCCTGGCGCTGGTGGAAGCGGACTTGCCTTCCGCGCGCGCCGCGGTTGTGACGGCCCTGAAATCAGCGCCGGACCGCGTGCAATTGAAGTGGGCGCTGGCCTTGGCGGCGAATGCCGCGGGCGCAGACGCCTTGCTGCAAGCGGTCGAAGCCGGCCATGCGCCTCCGGTTCTGCTACAAAATCGCGCTTTGAAGGACCGTTTGCTCGCGGCCAACCCGACGGCTTCGTCGCGGTTGGAGAAGCTCACCCAGGGCTTCGCGCCCGCGGATCTCGCGCGAGACCGCTTGCTTGCGCAGCGAGTCCGAGCTTACGCGCCGGCCGCCGCGAATGCCACGGAAGGCCTGCGCGTGTTCGCACTGAACTGCGCCTCTTGCCATCGCGTCGATGGACAGGGCGGATTGATCGGCCCGCAGCTTGATGGCATCGGCAATCGCGGTTTGGAGCGTTTGGTGGAAGATGTCCTGGACACGAACCGCAATGTGGACCGCGCTTTCCGTTCCCACATTCTGAAGCTCAAGGACGGCGAAGTGGTCAGCGGCCTGCCGTGGCGCGAGGAGGGCGAGCTGCTGATTCTTGCCGACTCGGCGGGCAAGGAAGTTTCAGTGCCGAAGAACAACATCGAATCCCGGCGCGAATCGGAAACCTCCTTGATGCCCGAGAATTTCGCCGACGTGATCTCGCCGGAGGATTTCAATCACCTGATGGCTTTTCTGCTTTCACGGCGGGCTGAGCCAAAGCCATGACCCGTGCCTGCTTGAAACCCATGGTAGCCTCACTCCTGACCGGTCAGCCTGACATGGAGACTTTCGCCGAGTTGCTCCGTCCCGATCCGCTCCCCGACGGCACTGAACCCGAAGAACGGCTGATCCTCTGCGGACTTTCCTGGGAACGATACCTGGCCCTGGACATTGCGCTGATCGAACGGTGCGTGGCCATCCGCTCCTGGCAGAAGACGCGGCAAGCGTTTCGCAACGGCCTCGTTGCCTCCCGGTGAACAGTCCGAGGTCCGGGATCTGGGCGAGACATTCCGTTCAAAAGAAGGCTTGTTCGCAATTATCGACAGGTTGTTCACCGACTCGCTAGGTTTCACCCTCGCTTCCGCCAGACGGTAGGGCGAGCCTGTCCCCAGCGAGCCGGAGTCGGACGTGTTCCAGGCACGTCGAGCGGCTCGCCGGGACGGACTCGCCTTACCTGATTCGTGGGCGTTGAGCTTGAGGATCAGACCAGCAGGTGAATCGGGCCGGAGCGGATGCTCCGGCCTGCTTTGTTTTCCAGATTTTTGCGGACTTTTTCATGTATTGGCGCATGGTTAAGTGAAATTCCTGTGAACGACCAAGCGAAATCGTCCGCGGCCCCGCGATTGCGGGAAATCTTCCTCGCTGCGCTGGAAAAACCCGGCCCGGAAGAACGCGCCGCTTTCTTGAGCGCGGCGTGCGGGAATGATCGCGCTGTCCGCAAACGCGTCGATGAATTGCTGCGCGAGCAGGACACGGTCGGAAGCTTTCTCGAAACCCCCGCCGCGTCCGTGGCCCGAGGTTCCGCGCCCGGAGCGGCCGGCCCCGGAGGCACGGCTGTGGTCAGCAGCGTGACGGAGAAGCCGGGCGATCGCATCGGCCGTTTCAAGTTGCTGCAAAAGATCGGCGAAGGCGGCTGCGGCGTGGTTTACATGGCGGAGCAGGAAGAGCCGGTGCGTCGTCGCGTCGCGTTGAAGATCATCAAGCTGGGCATGGATACCAAAAGCGTCATCGCCCGGTTCGAGGCGGAGCGGCAGGCGCTGGCGATGATGGACCATCCGAACATCGCCAAGGTGCTCGACGCCGGCGCGACTGAGACGGGCCGTCCGTTCTTCGTCATGGAATTGGTGCGCGGCATCCGCATCACGGAGTATTGCGACCAGAACAATCTCACCAACGAAGAACGCTTGCGGCTTTTCATCCAGGTCTGCCAGGCGATTCAGCATGCGCACCAGAAAGGCGTGATTCACCGCGACATCAAACCGTCGAATACTCTGGTCACACTCCACGACGGCACACCGGTGCCGAAGGTGATTGATTTCGGCATCGCGAAGGCGACGGAGCAACGGCTCACGGACAAAACCCTCTTCACAGAATTCCAGTCCTTCATCGGCACACCGGCCTACACCAGTCCGGAGCAAGCGGAGATGAGCGGGCTGGATATCGACACGCGCAGCGACATTTATTCGCTCGGCGTGTTGCTCTATGAATTGCTCACGGGCCAGACCCCATTCCAGCCCGAGCGCCTCCTGCAATCCGGCCTGGACGAAATGCGGCGGATCATTCGGGAAGAGGAGCCGGTGCGGCCCTCGACGCGCCTGAGTTCACTGAACATGACGGACGCCACCGCGCTGACCAAAGCGCGCCACACCAAGATCCCGATCCTCGTGCAGGCGATCCGCGGAGATCTGGATTGGATCGTGATGAAGTGCCTGGAGAAGGACCGCATGCGGCGCTACGAGTCGGCCAACGGTCTGGCCATGGACATTCAGCGTTATCTGGACAACGAGCCCGTTCTGGCTCGTCCGCCCAGCACGGCGTACCGGATTCAAAAATTCGTCCGGCGCAACAAAGTGATGGTCGCGGCCACCGCGACGGTCGCCGCCGTGCTGGTGGCGGCCGCGGTGGTGGGAAGCTGGCTGGCCATCCGAGCCACTCAGGCCAAGATCGAGCAGAGCCGGCTCTACCACGCCGCCGAGGCCGCGCTGAAGAACGAAGCCAGGCAGCGCGAACGCGCGGAGCGGGAAGAAATCGCGGCCCTGCGCCGTTCCTACAACTCCGACATGAACCTGATGCAACAGGCGCTGGCGGCCAACAACCTGGGGCGTGTCGTCGATCTCTTGAACCGCAATCGGCCGAGCAAAGGAGTTGAGAGTAAAGTGTCGGGCGCGCGCGAAACTCTCAACTCTCAACTCAAATCTCTCTCAACGGATCTTCGCCAGTGGGAATGGCGCTATTTCTGGAACCAATCGCGCAGCGACGCCGCATTCGCGTTGCCGCGGCAAACGAACGCCATCGATGCCGTTGCCATCTCTCCGAACGGACGGCTCCTGGCCACGAGCGAAGGCCGGGGGCCGCTCAAGCTCTGGGACCTGACGACGCAGACCGAAGTCGCGGTGATTCAAGAGCGCGGGTTTGGCGGGTTTGGTCCGAGAGCCTTCGCGTTCTCCAACGATGGCAGTTCGCTGGCGGCCGTTTTCCCCGGCAGCAGTCCGCGGCGAGCTGCCGTGAGAATCTGGACGATTGCCACGCGTCAGTTCGGTGCGGAGATTCCTCAAGAAGGAAGAGTGGAGGCCCTGGCATTCAGTCCGGACGACACGAAGCTCTTCCTGCTCGGGCAGGACATGGCGGTTCGCGTCTGGGACTTTGCGAAACAGCAGATCGAACTCCGATTGCCTCGGCAGCAATTGGAGGGGTGGAGGCGGTGGGCGTTCTCTCCCGACGCCGCACAGATTGCTTTCTCGGAAGGGGGACAGATCCGCGTGCACGATTTGGAAACCGGACTGCAGAGGTGCAGCATCGACGCTTTCGAGACCGACATTGCTGCGCTGGCGTTCTCACCCCAAGGCGATCTTCTGGCGGCCAGCCCGTCGTTTGCCGGGACCTCGACGACGATCCGGCTCTTTTCCGCCGCAACGGGCGCCATGGCGAGGGAATTGGCCGGCCACGTCTCCTGGATTCCCGATTTGACCTTCGCGCCCGACGGCCAACGGCTCATCTCGGCGGGCGCAGATCAAACGGTGCGGATTTGGGACGTGCAGGCGCGCCGGGCCGTGGCGGTGTTGCGCGGACATCTTTCCGAGGTCAACTGTGTCGCGGTGGATCCGAATGGGGAGACACTGGTGAGCGGGTGCAAAGATGGAACGATTTTCGGCTGGAGCACAAAAACCGGCGCCAGGAAGAAATCCTTCGACACGCTTACCTCTCCGGTGCGAAGCGTAGAATTCTTTCCGGACAGCCAGCGCATGCTGACCGTGAACTCAAACCGCACCGTAAGCGCGTGGAACCTGACCACACCGCAGGAGGTCGAGCCCGTCCCGGCGCTCGGAGACGATATCTCGCGCGTCCTGGTTTCTCCGGATGGCGCCCGCGTGTATGCGCACACCTCTGGGGGCGGCGTCAAAGTGCTCGATTGGGCGACGCGGCTCATGATCACCAACCTGGGAGGAGGCCGAGGCAGGTGGTTCGGGCCGGGCGGTCCGGGAGGACCTGGAGGGCGCGGATCTCGGTCCGGCATGTTCGCGCTCGTGGACCAAGGCACTACATTGGCGGTTTACACGGCTTACGGCTCCAATGTTCGACTGTTCGACACACGCTCGTGGGAACTGAAGGCGGAATGGAGTATTGGTGATCCGGTCGCTTTCCCTCGATGGCGAGAAACAGTGATTGTGGCGCCCGACGAAAGGCACCTGCTTGTGCCTGCTTCCAGCGGGACGATCGAATTCCGGGACCTCGTCACAGGGCAGACGAACGCGAACGCCACCGTCATGGCCCAGAACTGGGGTGTGTCCGGCATGGCGTTCTCGCCGGACGGCAGCCTGCTTGCGACCTCCTCCGGAGATGGCACGGTTAATCTTTGGGACCCGGCCGAACGCAAAATACTTGATGTGCTGCGCGGCCATTTGCTCGGCGTCCATGCCGTTGCTTTTTCGCCCGACGGCCAACGGCTCGCGACCGCCAGTCACGGGAATGAAGCGATCAAACTGTGGGATGTGGCCACGCGGCACGAAGTGGCGACCCTGGCCGGTGAAGGCTCGTTGTTCGAGCAGGTCAAGTTTTCGCCGGACGGCCAATGGCTGATTGCCATCAACCGCGAGGAAAGGGCCCACTTCTGGCGCGCGCCGTCGCTCGGCGACATCGCTGCCACGGAAGCCCGGAGGACCGGTCAGTGATGGGGTGGACCCGCGGAGCGAGCGGACGGGGAGCGCACGCGCCCCGCGTGCTGGAGTCGGCGCCCTCGCCGACTCCATTCCATCGAACTGAATCGTCACACTCGGTGCGATGGTATTTAACGACGATCCGACTGCGAGGCGCCAGTCGGCACACGCGAGGGCGCGTGCGCTCCCCAGCTCGCGCCCTACTTCTTCTTGGGGATTAGCTCCAGCAAATCGAGCGGGTTGAATTTGGGAGGCTTGTTGGTTTGGGCCGCTGGGCTTGAGTTTGTGCCCGCCGGGAGATTGGTGTTCACCGCGCCGGGCCGCTGACCGCTCAGAATTCCGCCCAATCCTTGCAACAGGTTGCCCGTTTTCTCATTCACTTTGGGCAGGCCGCCCGCGGATTGGAGCAAGAGACCGGAGATCACAAGCTTGTCGATCTCAGTCTTGGGTTCGCCCAGCGTGCCCGCCAGTTTGGCAAAGGTCGGCAATTGAACGTAAGCGGCGTTGGTGGGCGTGCCTTGCGGAATCAAGCGCGCTTTCTCCGCCAGCGACCGGCGCAGCGCGATGGCGACAGGAATCCCCAGCGCCGAATTGGTCAACCCGGGCGCCAGTTGAACCGGCCCCTGGCCGTTTGCATAAAAAGCCTGGCTGAACACGGAGAACTCGCCGACGTTTATCTTGCCCTGGCCCACGTCCGCCTTGGCGTTGATCCACTCCAAAGGCGTCATCGTCAACTCCGGCACGCGCAACACCAGCGCGATCGGCTCCAACAACGACTTCACCTTTCGGCCGACGATCTCGAAGTTTAAGTTGGTCAAACTCAGCGCGACCTGGCCGCTCAGATTCTTCTGCAAGCTGGCGGCGGAAACTCCCGCGCCTTTGATCTGCGCGTCGGCGAGCAAGATCCCTTGCAGCGCGCTGCCGGCTCGTCCACCGAAAGTGCTCGCCAGAGGATCGAGCGGCACTTTGTCCGCCTTGAACGTCACGTCATACTTGAAGCCGGGCGCGCCCAGATCCAACACGGCCTTCGCGCTCACGGGCGCGCCGTTGAGCGCGAATCGCAGCGGCTGGAGCGTGACATTCTGGCCATGGATCTTGGCCGTGGCCTGGACATTGGTCAGCGCAACGTCGCGCAAGTAACATCGGCCAATCTTCAGATCGGCCGTCAGTTGTTTCACCGGCAAAGTCACGGGCGCGGGCTCGTCCGGTTCCGGAACCGCTGGCTGCGTTTTCGCAGGCTGATTCGCCGGCGCGTTTCCAGCGAACAGTTCGTAATATGGAGTCAGGTCCAGTGACTCGGCTTGAAGCGTCAGTTGGCTCGGCGCCGCGTTGTTCGTGCTCAAATCCACACGGCCTTGAAGCTGAACCTGATTCTGCGCGCGATCCGTGGGCGACAACTTCAGCGCGAGCTGGCGCACGTCGAAGACCTGCTTCCAGTTCGAGCCGTCCAATTGCAGTTCCGCGCTGAGTGGCGTGCGCGGCAGTTTCCTCTGCGGATCCTCCACCACCAGGTTCGAGACCTTGAGTTCCGCTTGCACCACCGCCTCGCCTTTCGGATCGACGCCGGCGGTCCCACTGCCGTTGACCGCGATGGACACAAGTTTGTTGTCGCCGAGGGCCGGGGCCAGGACCGGCGCCAGGACCGTTTGACTGAAGTCTGAAATCTTGAAGGCGCCCGCGCCGGTGAAGTTCGTAAGATTGAATTTGCCGTTCACATCCAGATGGCCGGCGCTCGACACGCCCTGCCTCAGGTCCACGACCAGTTGTTTGATGTTGATCTCCGGCTGCCGCAGCGCGGCATCGACTTGAACTCGGCCATTCACGGGCGTCGCCGGGAACCGGCCGTTCGCATCTTTCATGGCCCAGTTCGCAAGCGCGAGATCGGCCTTCAGGGCGGAAGCGCCCTTGGGATCGTAGCTGGCCGTGCCTTCGCCGTTCAGTGCGACGCTCACCAGTTGCAGATCGCCCAGCGCGGTTTCAAGAAAGGGACGCAGAAGCTGCTGGTTCACGTCCGCGAACTTGAAGGCGATTTGGGCGGCGGCGTTCGTCAGATGGCAACGGCCTGACAAATCCACGGTGCCGCCCACCGCTCCGCTTTGCGCAAACGTGAGTTGGGCGCGTTGAATCTGAACCTCGTTCCCGGTCCGCTCGCCGTTGAAGTCCACTGATGTCCCAAAATCCTTCAGCGCGTAATCGCCGAACCCGCCCGTGAAATTCGAGAGCTGCAACTGGCCCGAAGCCGCGCGCTTCGCGCCGCTCTGCGTGAAGGCCGTGGTTCCTTTGATGCAACCGGCCGAGACCTTGAGATCCGGAACGGGAAATTGCTTGAGCAACTCCGGCAACGACGCCTCGGTGTCGGTCTTCAGATTGACTTCGTCTTTCACGAGATTGAGATGGAGCGAGCCGCTGTTCCAGGCCACGACTTGGTTTCCCCGCAGCAGTTCCAGGCGATACATGTCCAGATCCACCACACTCAGGTCCGCCACCTGGCCGCTGATCGAAAAGCGCGCCTGGGCCTGTTCGATCTGGTTGGTGCCGATCTGCGCCGCCAGTTCTTGAATGTCGCCCGCGAGCTTTGTGCTCAGCTTCCTGCCGTCCTGCAAAGTCTGGAGCGTCCACTGGAGGTTGACGCGCCCGGCGGGCAGGTTCGTCCCCAGCAAGGTTTGCCAGTCCCGAAGGTTGAAATCGCGAATCGCCAGTTCCAGTGTGGAATCCGGCACGCTCGCGGTCGCGGCGCCCCAGTTCAGCCGCATGGGACGATTCAGCGACGCCTGAATCAGGTCGCGCTGATCCTGCTTGCCGGAGAGCGCGAGCTTTTCGACGGTGGCCGCCTTTTGCTCCAGGTTCAGATTGACCTGGTAATCGAGGTTCAAATCCAACGGCGGCGTCAATCCCGTCGCCTGGCGAATGCCGAAGCGGTTTCCCAAGATCGAACCGGCGGCGGAAATCGCGGTTCCCTTCTGCGCCAACTCCACCGTGCCGGTTGCGCTCAGCGCGGAATCGCCGAAATCCCAGCCGCGCGCCGCTCCGAGGAGATTCAACACTTGCCGGTCGATGGATTGGACGTCGAGCTTCAGGCGGGCCTCGCGTTTCTCGAGATCGAACGAGCCGCTCGCACCGATGCCGCCGAGCGCTTTGCCCCCGCGCTCAAAGCGCAGCGAGAGCTGGCGGATTTCGTTGAGCGTGGTCTCGACCTGGAGCGCGGCGGCCAGGCCCATGAGATCTCTGAAGGCGCCTTCGGCTTTCACCAAATCCGCGCGCAGGGCGCCTTTGACGGAACTGGGCCTCAATTGCGGGTCGAACGCCACATCAAGCTCGCCCAGGAACTTCGCCTGCGCCCGGTCCGTGCCGTTGCGTTGAGAGGGCACTGCGGTTTGATCGTACTTCAAATCGGCGGACAGATTGATTTTTCCGGAAGCGCCGTTGCGCAATTGGTCTAGCGTCAGCTTCAGATTCTCCACGTCGAGCGACTGAGCGGTTCCATCCTTCTGCCGGACGACCACCCGCGCCTTGCCATTTTTCAAGGTGACGTTCTTCACGTTCAACTGGCCCGCTTTGGCGGGCGGAGCAGTTTGAGCAGCCGGCGCGCCTGGCCGCGGCAACAGCGCATCCAGATTGCTTCGGCCTTCCGCATCCATCGCGATGTGGACCTGGGGCGCGACCAGCGACACCTCGTGCACGTCGATGTAGCCGCGGAGAATCGCCAGGAGATCGTAGCGCACGCGGGCTTCGTCGGCGGTCAGGAGCGGTTCGGGGCCTGTCGTTTGGAGCCGCAGCTTTTGCAGGACGAGTTGAGAGAAGGGACGGAGGGTAATTTGTTCGGCATTGACCTGGGCGCCGATCGCCGCGTTGACTCGCGGCAAGACCCAGGCTTTCAGAAATGCGGAACTGGTCGCGACGAAATAAACCGCCACCAGCAGCGCGATGACCGCGCTTGAGATCCACGCCAATTTGCGCACCCAGGAAGATCCCTTGCGCCTGAGGTTCGAGTTCACAGCTTCAGCCATAAGTTCAAAAACGATGTCGGATCAGAGCCACGCGTTGACGGAATTGCACGGATCCCTGAAGTTCGCCGGCGGTTGAGTCCGTGTCCGCAGTTAATGTCCCACCACAGCCTGATTTCGCAAACCGCGAAAATGGGGTCAGAGAGTGGGAGGCTCGGACAGGTTTTTCAAGAATCATTTCAAAGATTCCTGAAACCAACGCTTCCGTTCAACCATCCAGAGATACCATGAAGACTACCCCATCCTTGATGAACATTCTGGTCCTCGCGTTCTGCGGCTTGTTGACCGCCGCGGCGCGCGCCGCGGACGTATCCGGCCAGTGGCAGGGAGAGTTCGACTCTCCGATTGGCCGGCAGAAATACGCATTTACGCTCCAAATGACCGACGGAAAATTGACCGCCAAAGCCACGGCCGAGGTGGACGGGCAGAAACGGGACGTCGAGTTCAAGGAAGCCAAACTCGCCGGCGACACGCTGACGTTTGTGGAAATCCGCCAGATCCAGGACAACGAAGTGCGCATCGAATACACCGGCAAAGTGGGCGATAAGGAGATCAAGTTCACGCGCAAAGTCAGTGCTTTTGGAACTCAGGAATTCGTGGCGAAACGCGAGCCGGCCGCGACCCAACCCCCCGCTGCCTCCGGCCAGCGAGGGCGCGGCGGTCGCGGCGGATTCGGCGGACCCATCACGCTTGGGCCGGACGACAAACCGGCCTTCCCGGCCCCGGCAGAAAGTTTCGACAAAGCGCGCGAGAGCATCGCGCACGGCAAGCTCGAGAGGGTTGAGTACGACTCCAAGTCCGTCGGCAACAAGCGCAAGGCCGTCATCTATACGCCGTCTGGATATACTGCGGACACGAAGTACCCCGTCCTGTATCTCCTGCACGGGATTGGCGGCGATGAGGAGGAATGGCGTCGCGGCGGCCGCCCGGAAATCATTCTCGACAACCTCATCGCGGACAAGAAAGCCGTCCCGATGATCATCGTCATGCCCAATGGCCGCGCCCAACCGAACGACCGCGTCGGAACCAACGCGATGGCCACGGCGCCTGCCTTCGCGAAGTTCGACAAGGATTTGCTCAACGACCTCCTTCCGTTCATCGAGTCGAAGTATTCCGTGAAGAAAGATCGGGATAGTCGCGCGCTCGCTGGACTCTCGATGGGCGGTGGACAATCGCTCAACTTCGGGTTGGCCAACCTTGACACCTTCGCCTGGGTCGGCGGTTTTTCTTCTGCGCCGAACACGAAGCCGGCGGCGGAACTTGTTCCCGACCCAGACAAGGCGACCAGGCAACTGAAACTCCTCTATCTCTCGTGCGGCAACAAGGACGGTCTGATTCGCGTCAGCCAGGGCGTCCACGCCTATCTGAAGGAAAAGAGCGTCCCGCACATCTGGCACGTGGATGAACACGCCCACGATTTCCAGCACTGGAGAAAGGCGCTCTACCAATTCTCCCAACTCATTTTCAAACCATGAACTGGGCGAGAGATGAAAACCCGCATCTCACATCTCAATCCACGCATCCGCCTGCTGGCCGCGGTGCTGCTGGCTGCAACTGCAATCGCCAACGCCGCGGACAAAGCCGCCCTCAAGGACGCCTTCAGAGACCATTTCCTTGTCGGCGCAGCCATCAACCGGGGCATGGCGACGGGCAAGGCCGGCGGCTTTAACCGGACCCAGGAGCAGGTCGAGCAAGACATCGCTCTCGTCAAAGAACAGTTCAACCAGGTCACCGCGGAGAATGACACGAAGTGGCAACTCATCCATCCGCGAGAAGGCGCCGGCGGCTACAATTTCGACCCGGCTGACGCTTTCGTGAACTTTGGCCTGAGCAACAACATGTTCGTCGTCGGCCACACGCTCGTGTGGCACAGCCAGACGCCCAACTGGGTTTTCGCCGGCACGAATCCGCCGCCGCCGGGAGTCGCCAACGTCTCGCCCGCCTCCGTCACAAACACGAATGCGGCCGGAACGAACGCGCCTGGGCGTGGAAGATTGGGCGGTGGTTTCGACGGTTTTGGCCGCGGTTATGCCGGGCCGCGCGCCTCCCGCGAGGAGTTGCTCCAGCGGATGCGCGATCACATTCACACAGTAGTTGGCCGCTACAAGGGCAAGATCAAGGCCTGGGATGTCGTGAACGAAGCGCTCGCTGATGGCGGCGGCACGAATGTCCTGCGAAATTCGCTCTGGCTGCAAATCATCGGGCCGGACTACATCGCCAAAGCCTTCCAATATGCTCACGAAGCGGATCCCAACGCGATCCTCCGCTACAACGATTACGGGTTGGAGAATCCGGCCAAACGCCAGAAACTCGTCACGTTGATCAAGTCGCTGCAGGAACGGAAGGTGCCCGTCCATGCCATGAGCCTCAAAACAGCAATTGATCCCACGAAATACACGAAAAGCACGAAAGGCGAAGGAGCGGAACCCCGAGAGACACTCACCGGTTGAATAGGATCGCTTCCTTGGCGGCTTTGGTTTTTGTGTGTTTGGTGTGTTTCGTGGGCTCAACTACTTTTCCAGGAGGAAATGCGCACCAGTATCGATTCCGCGATTCGCAAGGCCAGCCGATGAACCTTAGGGTCTGTGCAAAAATAACTTCGCGTTGAACCGCAGAGAGAGGCGGATGAACGCAGATAGTGAGGGGCGGCTGAAAATCGTGGTCGTTTATCCACCGGGCGAACGGCCGCTTCCGGTGAGCATACCCGCGAGGGCGCGCGTGCTCCCCGACGTGGACTGAATGAGTCGCGGCTACGTGATGTGCGCCCCCTGAGTCTCCACGTACACCGCGTAGAGGGACTGGCTGCCGGTCATGAAGAGGCGATTGCGTTTCGTGCCGCCGAAGCAAACGTTCGAACAGATTTCCGGCAAGAGAATCTGGCCGATGCGCTGGCCATCCGGCGTGAAAATGTGAACCCCGTCATACCCATCTCCGACCCATCCTGCGCTCGCCCAGATGTTGCCATCAACGTCCGCGCGGATGCCGTCGGCCACTCCTTCTTTGCCGTTTAATTCCATCGATGTGAACTTGCGGCTGTTGCGCAGCTTGGCGCCATCCACGTCATAAACGCGAATGCCCTGGCGAGTCGGTCCGCCCGTATCGACGACGTAGAGCCTCTTGTAGTCGGGAGAAAAACAGAGGCCGTTGGGTTTGTACATGTCATCGGTCACGAGTTCGAGCTTGCCGCTCTTCGCGTCGATCCGATAGACGGCTTCCTTGATCTCCAGCGCCCCTTTGTTTCCTTCGTAGTTCATCATGCTGCCATAGCCGGGATCCGTGAACCAGATGCCGCCGTCGGGATGCACGACGGCGTCGTTAGGCGCGTTGAGCGGCTTGCTCTGCCATTTGTCGGCGAGCACGGTGATTTTGCCGTTGTGCTCGTAGCGCACGACGCGGCGGTTGCCGTGCTCGCAAGCGATCTGGCGGCCTTCCCAGTCGAACGTGTTCCCGTTGCTGTTCCCGGCAGGCTGACGAAAAACGCTGACATGGCCGTCTTCTTCGAGCCAGCGCATCTGGCGGTTGTTGGGAATATCGCTCCACAGAAGAAAGCGGCCAACGGCGCTCCAGGCCGGGCCTTCCGCCCAGAGCGTGCCGGTGTGAAGCCGGAGGATCGGCGTGTTGCCCAGTTTGTATTTCTCGAACTTCTTGTCGAGAACGACGATATCCGGGTCGGGGTAACGCACGGGGCGTCGCCCGGTCCAATCGCGTTCCGCGGCGCGCGAGGCTGGCGCAAGCACGGCCGCCGCCGCCGCCGCCGCCGTAGTCAGGAACGACCGGCGATCCAGTTTGGCGTCGGGGTGGCTTTGGAGGGGACCGTTCGTGGAAGGCTCCTTGTGCTTATCGGACCTGCTTACGGCCCATGAACCCACCCCTTCCTCTCCCAGGAGGGGAGCGCCGTTCGACGTCGCAGGGCTCATGTCCCCTCCTGGGAGGGGCGAAGGAGTGGGTTGGTTCATAGGAAGTGGTTCCGAAGTGCGAGCAGTTTTCATGATGGGTGCGGTTGGATTGCGTGGCGAGAGATTAGCCGTCGGCAAAAGTAGAATTCAAGGAAAAGCCGAATGTTTGGAATCTTTGGCATTGATTGAGATGCCGCGCCTGTTACTAACTATTCCCACAAGAACTGCGACTGATGAATGGATTGTAGCGAAAGGATTCTGACATGAGCCAAGGCAACAATTATCCGAAACTCCACAATGCGATGTGGCCCGGCCTGGTCGGCAAAGGTAGCCCCGGCGCCGAACCCTGCATCGACCTCGACACCATGCTCGACCTGACCGCCAAGGCCCAGTTGAACGGCACCAGGTTCGATGGCGTGGATCTCTTTCTCTTCGACCCGCACATCAGCATCGATATCTCCGACGACGATTTGAAGCGGCTTGCCGATAAGATTCGCGGGAAAGGATTCGTGGTCGGATCGGTCGTGGCCCCGGTTTGGCCGCCCACGGGAGGCGGTTCGGCCATGGGCGGCGACGAAGAACGGAAGAAGTTTGCCGAACAAGTGCGCAAAGCTTGCCGGATTGCCAAGAAACTGCGCGACCTCGGCGCGCGGCCCTACGGCGTGGTGCGCATCGACTCCGCTTGCGGTCCGGCGGACTGGGACAAGGACCCGGCCGGAAACACGAAACGGATCGCGGAAACGTTCAAAGAAGCCTGCACGATCGCCGAAGGCTTCGGCGAGCGTCTCGCGGCCGAGGGCGAGATTTGCTGGGGCGGCATGCACAGTTGGCGGGAAATGGTCAAGCTGCTGGAGGCGGTGGGCCGTCCCAAGACGCTCGGCTTCCAGGCGGACATGGCGCACACGCTCCTTTACACGCTGGGTTACAACGCGCCGGCAGACGCGCTCCTCCCGCAGGGATTCGATTGGAAAGACGAGGGGAAACTCCAGGAAGCTTTGAAGAAACTGACCTCCGCTTTGCGTCCCTGGACCATCGATTTCCACGTCGCTCAAAACGACGCCACCGTGAAAGGCTCGGGTTCACACGATAAGACGGGCCGTCATTGCCTGGCAACTGACCCGAACGGGAAATTGAACATTCCGCGCGACGCCGGCCACTGGCTTCGGGACGAAAAGGGGAATGTCACCAAAGCGATCAAACACATTTGCTGGGACGGCTGCATGTTCCCGAATGCGGTCATGATGAAACAGCAGACGTGGAACGATATTCTCTCCGCCATGGTCGCCGTGCGCAACGCCCACGGTTGGCGGGAGTGAAGCGCGGAAAAAGTGCTTGCAACAACACCGCGGATCGCTACGGTCTTGCCTCCTTAAATTCTGAGCGACGATTGTTATGGCAAGATTCTGTGAATTAACCGGCAAAGGCCCGCGCAAGGGCAGCATTATCTGGCGGAGCGGCAAACCGAAAAAAGAAGGCGGCATCGGCACGCACGTGACCGCGATCACCAAGCGCCGGTTTCTTCCGAACCTCCAGCGCGTCAAGGCCGTGGTCAACGGCGAGGTCCGCTACATCCGCGTCGCCGCCAGCGCCATCAAGAAAGGCCTGGTCGTCAAGCCGCCGAAACGCAAGTGGAAGAAGGACGAGGCGGCGGCTAAAGCGTGAGCGCACCCTTTTAACGATTTAAAGAGTCCCTTTATATCGCATCGCGGTCGCACGCTTCAGTTCACGGTCGGCTTCCCGTTTTTTCAGATCGTCGCGCTTGTCATATTGGGCTTTTCCTTTCCCGACGCCCAGGGAGACTTTCACTTTGCCCTTCTTCCAGTAGAACGCCAGCGGGACCAGCGCGTTGCCTTTCACGGAGGCGAGTCCGAATAACTTGCGGATTTCGGTTTTGTGGAGGAGAAGCTTGCGGACCGCTTTGGGGTCGTGATTTTCGCGGTTGCCGTGGGTGTATTCGTCGATATGGGCGTTGTGCAGGAATACCTCGTCGCCTTCCAGCTTCGCAAAGGCGTCGCGAATCTGGCCCTTCCCCGCGCGCAAGGATTTGACCTCCGTGCCTTTCAGGACGATGCCCGCCTCGAACGTCTCCAGGATATGGTAATCCCGCCGCGCCTTCGAATTGGTCAAAATGTCGGGCAAGGAACTCTACGCACGTTTCCTCTTTTTCCGGACGGGTTCCAGGAGCGGGTTATCCTCGGCCAGTTCGTGACCCATTTTCGCTTCGATGATCTCGATCAAGGCGATGTCCGCCGTGCCCAGTCCGGCGGTCTCGGAGATCAGCGGGCGGCTGCCCGTCCCGCCGCTGGTGAGTTGCCTCACGCGTTTCGAGACAACATTGACGAGGATGTTCGGGTTGACAACTTTTTCCAGGGCTTTTCGGCAGAGTTCGCTATTCAATTGGACCTCTCGTTCGTGTTTTTATCAAGGGGACGTAGGCTAATGATTGCCGCCGCCATGGCAATAGAAAAATCCAGGCCCAAGTCATCGCGGTCATCGCGCGCGGCAATTCCTCATTTGGGCAATCGACGCCCGTTTGGTGTCCACGCTTTAGCGTGTTTGGGGGCGACAGGCACCCTGAAGGGTGGACACCAAACGCCGCGAGCCTGCGGCGGATCAGCCGCATTCTGATAGAGAACCATTATCCGCGGTCTGAAGCGCATCTTTGCGCTTGGCGCGCTGGCGCTTAGAGCGTGTCCGAAAATTGCGCGGGGTCCTGCGGCGAGGGATTTTGGCTGTGGCCAAGGCGGCGAGGTCCGAGCATCCCCAACGCGGGCTGTAAGGACCGAGCCAACGCAGGCCACGGACAAA